>NZ_ANOH01000019.1 GCF_000346505.1 Aporhodopirellula sallentina SM41 | reverse complement strand
AGGCCCCGTCGTTGGTAGGAGGCCCAGGAGGAGGAGGCCCAGGAGGAGGAGGAGGCGCAGTGGGAGGAGGCCCAGGAGGTGGTCGCCCGTCGGGACGAGGACGCGGTCGGCCAACAGGACGCGGACCGCAAATGGGCAGCCGCCCTAGCCAGGCGACCGGTGACCAACGGGGCGACCAAGGTCAAAGCGATGCAACCAACGCGGCCAGACAGGATTCCCCGCAAGACGGCGAGACAAAGATCCGACTTCCGAGCGGTTTTGTTCGTGGCGTTGCGGCCGATGCCATCTACGTCCGACCGGAGATCGCTAGCCAAATCAACGGGTATTCGGTGAAGCCCGACGTGCTTCAGATCGCGATTCGTGACACGGTCACGATCGATGAGTTCCGTAAGGTTTGGCAAAAGAAGCTCGCCACCCAAGTCCCACCGATGGAGTTGATCGACTATTCGGCGGTCCGCAGCGGTTTGGAATCCACCCGCAACGTATCGGGGCAGCAATCCCAGGCATGGGCGGCCACCGGGATGGCATCCCTCGCGGCGATCTTCATCATCTTCTCGACGCTCAGCATGGGCGTGACCGAACGGGTTCGCGAGTTCGCTATGCTGCGTGCGATCGCACTGACGCGAACTCAGATCGCCAGCATGATTGCGATCGAAAGTCTTCTGCTGGCGATCATCGGTTGGCTCGGCGGCTTGCTCGCCGGATGGATCATGGTGCTCGTCGGCAGTCGCGTTTTGCCGGGCCTCTTCAGCTCCGGTGCAGTGCTTGGTTGGACCTGTGTGTTGTTGACCGGTGTCACCGTGATGGTCGGCGCCATCGGTGCCGCCGTTCTTCCTGCGTGGAGGGCGATGCGGATCCAACCTCTCGACGCAATGTCGTCACGCCCGTCGACACGTCGTCTGCAATCATGGCCCGCGATGGGCATTGTGGGCTTGGCTCTCGTGACCCTGACGCCGACGGTCGTCTTTGCGTTGCCGCTGTCCGATGCGACCCGAAAGTGGTGTTACTCGTTCGTCACCTATCCGATGCTGCTGATCGGCATGATCTTGCTCGCACCAGCAGTCGTCGTGCTCGTCGAGCGATACGTCGCACCGACCATCACCGCCTTGCTGCGACTCGATTCACGCATGATCCGGACACAGCTATCGAGCAATCTGTGGCGATCCGTCGGTGCCACGTTGGCTCTATCGGTTGGGCTCGGGCTCTATGCCTCGACGCAGACGTGGGGGTACTCCATGTTGGTGCCGTTCACGCCCGGCAAATGGCTTCCCGACGCGTTGGTCGCCTTTCATCCCGTTGGGCTGTCTGAGGAAGACGAACCGATGATCTCCGAGGTAGATGGCGTTCAGAACGACGGCGTGATGCCGCTCGCGATCGAACAAGCCAAGGTCGACTGGGGTGAAAAGGGACAACCAACCCGCCTGCGGACCGGCGCCGACAACGCCGTCCTCTGTGGCGTCGATCCGGCCCGGGCGTTCGGCGATGAGCAACCGTTCTTAAACCTCACGTTTGTCGAAGGCGAACGTTCCTCCACGATTGACGCGTTGAACGCCGGTGGTAGCTGCGTGATTGCGGAGGACTACGCAATGGCATCCGGTCTCGGCATCGGCGATTCACTCACCTTCATTCCTCCGTCGGCGGAACACGAACGCGTCGAGTACGAGATCGCTGGCATTGTCCGATTACCCGGTTGGCAGTGGGTCACGAAATTTTCCGGTGTGCGGCGACACTTTGTGCGAACCGGAACATTGCTCTTTGCCAACCGATCCGACATTCAAGCAGACTTTCATCTGCCGCGAACCGAGTTCTTTTGGGTCAACTTTCAACCTGATGCAAACCGCGACGAAGTGGAAGCGAGCTTCCAGGAAATCGCTCAGCGGCAATCAGGTGAGACGTTTACCGCGGAGGGCGTCGGCGCGGTCCAATCGTATCGACCGTTCGCTCGCATGACGACGACGGACAACGTCAAGAAAGCGATCAAGATCCGGGCCGACGACATGATCTGGGGAATGAGCTACCTGCCACTGATCACCCTCGTGGTCATGTCGCTCGCGGTAGCCAACACGATCATCGCATCGGTACGTTCACGAACGTGGGAGTTCGGCGTCATGCGATCGGTCGGCGTGACCCGCGGACAGTTGGCACGTATGGTGATCGCGGAATCGATTCTGATCGGTGTCGCCGCGTGCGTGCTCAGCCTCTCGTTTGGCTTGATTGCCGGTTGGTGCGGTGTCGGGATGGCTCAGTTCGGCGGATGGTTCGCCGGCCCGCCTTCGTTCCGCATCCCATGGACTCACCTCGGAATCGGGTTTGCTCTCACGCTGACGCTTTGCCTGCTCGCCGGACTTTGGCCCGCGATCAAGACCGGTCGCGCCGAACCACTCGGTCTCCTGCAAGCCGGGCGGTCGCTGCAGTAGCGGGCTCCGTTTCGCCCGAGCGATCTCGCGAACCACTCCGAGCCAAACCGATCCACACCGTGCGAATCGGTCACAGGTTCGCGGGTGCGGGGCGACCCCGCATTTCGATCGCGAGATAACACCGAATCACTCTGGGGCTGATCCTGCGGTGATCTTCGGTATCGGCGAAGCCACTTCCGAAATGATGGCACTGCAGTTGCATCAAAATATGTTGCAGTGCCCAATGCTCATTTCATGTGGGAGAGAATCATGAACGCCCCTCAAACAGTGCCTTCGCAAACACAACAACCAACGCGCACTCCAAGCCTATCCCAAGAACCCGATGCCCATGTCGCTTGGCGACACCTTCAAACGACGTTGTGGGTTTCGATGATTGTGTTTTCGGTGATATCGCTCGTCTTGCTATTCGTCGCACCCGCTTATGTGTACTTGGCGGTGATCCCGATCCCACTCTTGATGGTCGGTCGAGCGGTCGCGGGGGCGATGATGAGCACCACCGACGCGACGGAACTGCGCGCGGGAGACACCAAACAGATTGGCGACTCGGAGGTTACCGCCGACGTCACAGCGGTTAAGCTGATGACGATTCTCAAGGTGTTCGGCGCACTTGCGTTGGCGACTTTCGTGATCGCGGTATTCTATTTCCAAGTTGAAACCGTGGCGATTGCGGCGGTAGCGTTGCTACTGTTTACGTTGCTGATCGAACTCCCCTTCGTTCTCGCCGGAATCGATGATGCAGCAGAGGACGAAGTCAACAAACTGCGTCACACCCCAAGACCTTAGTTTTCGCTCGCGTGTTCGCATTTTGGGTCAGCTCAATCTTCGTGTAGTGGATTTTATTAAAGATCCTCATGCAGCAAGATCTTTAACAAGATCCACTACCGGATGCCCGAAAAAACGGCGAGGGAGAAATTACCTTTGAGATTCATTACGCCAAATTCCAAAACGCTCCAGCATCAGTGACAGTGACGCGCCCACGCTTCCTCCTCAACCTTCGGTAAGAACTCGTTCATGAACATTGTTCGCTCTCAGTGCGGTGCACTCAATCGTGTCCCGAGGGAACGACTCGGCGACAAACCAGTTTGCGGGAAATGCAAAACGTCATTGCTCCCCGAATCTCCCGTTGAGCTGACGGATTCGTCATTCTCACGATTTATTAGCAAAACCGACACGCCCATTCTGGTCGACTTTTGGGCCCCGTGGTGCGGACCGTGTCGTATGATGGCCCCAGCGTTTAAGCAGGCGGCCTTTAACGCGTCACCCCACGCGATCTTTGCGAAACTCAATACCGAGGACAACCCGTCGGTGGCATCGCAATTCGCGATCACTGGCATCCCGACGATCATCCTTTTTCGGGGAGGCAGGGAAGCAAACCGGCATTCGGGCATGCTCGACGCATCAGGAATCAGCCAATTCGCTTTGCAATAACGATCGCCCCGACGACGCGCCGCAATCTCATCAACGCGTCGGCGTTGGTCGATGTTTTTAGCTCACTTCCGTACGATACGAAACGAGTGCACGCGTGTAGTTGGCACGCTCGTACGCCGATGGATCGACACAGTTGAATTGACTGACGCTTCCCTTCATCTGCGCGACTGAACAGTACTGACGCTCCTGGAGCCATTCTTCCAATCCCGACAGGATCACGCTGAGGTATTCCGGGCCATTCTTCAATAGTACCGATGCCATCATGGCCACATCCGCCCCGGCAAACAGAACTTTGAGGACGTCGTCGCGATCGTGGATGCCAGTGTTGGCCGCCAACGAAGCAATCACGCGATTCCGCAGGACGGCGATCCACCGGATGGGCAGGCGATCTTTTTGCTCTGTGCTGAGAACCAACTTCGGAACTACCTCGAGCGTCTCCAAATCAATGTCGGGCTCGAGATATCGATTGAACAAAACCAATCCGTTCGCACCGGCCTCGGTCAGCCGTACCGCCATGTCCGCCGGAGAACTGAACACGTCACCAACCTTGACTGACAACGGGATCGAAATGGTTGAACGAACCGAACGGACAAGATCGAGATATTGTTTCTCGACATTTTGCCCGGATAAATCTCGCTGCGTCGGAACGATGTAGATGTTTAATTCAAGCACATCCGCACCGGCGTCCTCGATCATCTTCGCGTACCGCGTCCAACCACCCGCGGTCGTTCCGTTGAGACTAGCGATGATCGGAATATCGACCGCTTCCTTGGCCGCTCGCAGATGGGCCAGATAGCCGTCCGGTCCGGTGTTGTACGACTCCATCTCCGGAAAATAGCTCTGCGATTCCGGACTCGAATTCGCGTTGAAGTCGTACAGCTCCGACAATTGGCAATCGAGATGTTCGATCTGTTCCTCAAACAACGAAGGCAAGACCGCAGCGGCCGCTCCGGCGTCTTCGAGTCGTTTCAACGAATCAAGATTACCCGTCAAAGGACAGGCCGACACTACCAAGGGATTCTTCAACGACATCCCGAGATAACGGGTCCCCAAATTGACACTCATTACAGTACCGCCTCATCGGATGCGATAGCTTCGCGTTCGACGCCAGCCATCTGTTCATAGAATTGCCATCGGTCGTCAATCTCACGTTGTGCCAGATCAAACAGTTGGCTCGCACGTTCCGGATTTGTCCGTGTCAACATCGCAAAGCGAGCTTCCCGCATCGCGATCTCTTTGAACGAAACCGACGGTTTTCGACTGTCCAGGTGGAACGGGTGCCCGTGGTCGTGGGCCATACGGGGATCGTAGCGATACAACGGCCAGAACCCCGAACGGACGAGATCTTTCTGATGCGTCATCGACTTCGACATATCGATCCCGTGCGCGATGCACGGACTGTACGCAAGGATCAGCGACGGTCCCTGGTACGACTCGGCTTCGCGGATTGCTTTGAGCGTCTGCATCGGCTGGGCCCCCATCGCGATCTGCGCGACGAACACGTTTCCGTACGCGACCGCGAGCATCCCGAGATCCTTCCGGCCGATCGATTTGCCGCTCGCCGCAAACTTCGCAACCGCGGCACGTGGAGTCGCCTTCGACGCTTGACCGCCCGTGTTGGAATACACCTCGGTATCGAGAACGAGAATGTTCACATTGCGATCCGACGCGAGCACATGATCGAGACCGCCGAAACCGATATCGTAGGCCCATCCGTCTCCACCGATGATCCAAACGCTCCGCGGAACCAACACATCGGCGAGCGTTGTCAACAAGACCGCTTCCGGTGAAGAGTCCTTTTGCAGCATCCGCTTCAACGTCGCCACACGTTCGCGTTGCCCGGCAATCGCTGCCTCGTCGGTTTCCTTCAAACTCAAAAGTTCATCGACGAGTTGATCGCCAACCGCGGGAGCCATTCGTTTGAGCAGCTCGCGAGCGGCCGCTTCTTTTTGATCGATCGCCAACCGCATCCCGAGCCCGAACTCGGCGTTGTCTTCAAACAGTGAATTATTCCACGCGGGGCCACGGCCGCAATCGTCAACCGCCCAAGGCGTCGTTGGCAAATTCCCACCGTAGATCGAGGAGCACCCCGTCGCGTTTGCGACCACGATGCGATCCCCGAACAACTGAGTCAGCAATTTGAGGTACGGCGTTTCTCCGCAACCCGAACATGCACCGGAGAATTCGAAGAGCGGAAGCAGCAACTGCGCGCCTTTGATCGAATCCACTTTCACCGCCCTCCGATCCGTTTCGGGCAATTGGCGGAAGTAGTCGTAGCTCTCTCGTTCAACCTTCAAATGATCCGTCTTCGGTTCCATGTTGATCGCCTTGTGCCGGACCACCTCTTTGCTCTTGGCCGGGCAGACATCCACACACACGCCACATCCCGTGCAGTCATCCGGTGCAACCTGAATCGTCAGCAAATGATCACCGAGTTCTTTCCCTTTCCACGGAAGCGACCGGAATCCATCGGGCACTCCGTTGACTGCCGACTCGGGATACGCCTTCGTGCGGATCGCGGCGTGCGGACATACCATCGAACACAACCCACACTGAGTACAGATATCGGGGTCCCAAATCGGGATCTCATGCGCGATGCTGCGTTTCTCGTACTGCGATGTGGCCGTGGGGAACGTGCCGTCGACGGGTAGCGCACTCACCGGCAGCAAATCACCTTTGCCGGCGATCATCATCGACGTCACCCGTTTGACAAAATCCGGACTCGTTTCAGAGAACGGTGCTTCGCGGCGCACGGTTGCGTCAACGGTTTGTGGCACCTTCACCGCGACCGACGCGTCGAACGCTTTTTCGACAGCGACGAAGTTCTTCTCGATGACCGCACGGCCCGCTTTGCCGTAGGACTTCTCGATCATCGCCTTGATATTTCGTATTGCGTCTTCGCGGGGAAGAATCCCAGTCAACGCAAAGAAGCAGGCTTGCATGACGGTATTGATGCGTGTCCCCAAACCACACTCTTGCGCGACCGACAACGCATCCACCACATAGAGACGCAGCCCCTTGTCGATGATTTCTCGCTGCATTTCTTCGGGCAGCTTCGACCACACCTGATCCGCCGGATACGGGCTGTTAAGCAAAAACGTGCCACCGGGCTCGGCGGTTTCGAGTACGTCCACCTTCTGCAGAAACTGGAATTGATGACACGCAACAAAATTCGCGCGGCTGACCAGATAGGTCGAGTGAATCGGCCGCGGACCGAACCGCAAATGGCTCACGGTCATCGAACCCGACTTCTTCGAGTCGTAGACGAAGTACCCCTGCGCGTACATCGGCGTCATCTCACCAATAATCTTCACCGAACTCTTGTTCGCGCTAACCGTCCCGTCGCTGCCGAGGCCGTAGAAGACCGCCCGAGTCACATCGTCCGGTTCGGTCGAGTACGCATCGTCCCAGGAAAGGCTCAAACGCGTGACATCGTCATAGATGCCAACCGTGAAGCGTCGTTTCGCATCATCCTGGCTGAGTTCATCAAAGACGGACTTTGCCATCGCGGGAGTAAACTCTTTCGACGACAAACCGTAGCGCCCGCCGATAACACGCGGCATGCTTCGCTGCGGATACGCCTCTCTCCACGACTCCGTTAGCGCCATCGAGACGTCTTGGTGCAGCGGTTCGGCGATCGCCCCGGGTTCTTTGGTGCGATCGAGAACAGCGATTTGCTGGGTCGTTTCCGGCAATGCGTTTAGAAACGCACTCGTCGCAAAGGGACGGAACAGCCGCACTTTCAACAACCCGACTTTTTCGCCGGCTTCGGTCATCTGCGCCGCGGTTTCCTCCACCGCGCCGCAACCGGAACCCATCATCACGATCACACGCTCCGCATCCGGGGCACCGACGTAGTCGAAAAGGTGGTACTGGCGCCCCGTCTTCTCCGCAAATACGTCCATTGTTTGCTGGACGATATCAGGACAGCGTTGATAGAACGGATTGATCGCCTCACGAGCTTGGAAGAACACGTCGGGGTTTTGCGCCGTTCCCCGCAGCACGGGCCGTTCTGGGTCGAGGCAGCGTTCCCGGTGCTCCCTCACCCGATCGATGTTGATCATCGAGCGGATCACCTCGTCATCGATCAACTCGATCTTGTTGACTTCGTGGGAGGTTCGAAAACCGTCAAAGAAGTGCAGAATCGGAATGCGTGTTTCCAAAGTCGCCGAGTGAGCGATCAAAGCCATGTCATGGGCTTCTTGCACGCTGTCGGACGCCAGCATGGTCCAACCGGTCGAGCGTGCTGACATCACGTCGCTGTGGTCACCGAAAATGGACAACGCATGCGTCGCGAGCGACCGGGCGGCGATATGAAACACGGTCGGTGTTAGCTCGCCCGCGATTTTGAACATGTTGGGGATCATCAGCAACAATCCCTGCGACGCAGTGAACGTCGTCGTCAACGCTCCCGTCTGCAGCGACCCGTGAACGGCTCCGGCGGCACCGCCTTCGCTCTGCATCTCGATCACTTCGGGCACGATCCCAAAGATGTTTTTCTTCTTCGCCGCCGACCATGCATCCGACAGTTCACCCATCGGCGATGCGGGCGTGATCGGATAGATCGCGATCACCTCATTGGTGGCGTGGGCAATCCGTGCCGCGGCCTCGTTGCCGTCCATCATTGCAAATCGGCCATTCATCGTACGTGTTCCTTCTGCTGGGGATGGAAAAGCACTGGGTACTTGCCGGCCGATCACACCGCGATGCCCGATCGCCGCATTCGTATGGAAAATCGAATGCGACGGTCCTCTCACCTCGACTCAACGAGGAAATCGTGACGCGCCACAATGGTGCTGCCTACACCCCGAGACGAGTTGTCGCGGCACCTGCAAATACAACATGTTGCCATGCGTGCGGCCTGTGCAAAATGCCCACCGCACACTCGTCGCGATCGGATGCAACTCGCATTCCGTCGATCTCACGAATGAGTCGATTCGCCGCATCCACGCTCGTCAAAACCGCCACGGAAGATCGCGTATAAGCGATCAATCACGCTCGTCCGCATGTAAGAAAGAACCGCCGCAAAGAAATCGACGGCACATCCAAGCGTGCAAATTAGCACACCCGCCGAGGTGAATCCCGTAAGAGAGTGCGAGCAAAGCAGTTGTCCTGACACCGAAGACGCATGAAGCAACCACGCGATGGTCGCTGTCCTCAACGTGCGTTCACGTTAGCTCGACTTTTGCGTTTGCCCGATGCGTTCGGACCCTCGCAGCATTCTCGACAGCGGAGTCCAGTACCAGCGACCGAGTGACTTCGTCGCCTCAAACAAGTCCGCGCCGACCAGCACCGCACACGGGACCATGTAGAGCGTGATCGCGGTGGCAAAGAGCACACCGAACGCGAGTGAGACCGCCATCGGGATCAAGAATTGAGCCTGAATCGACTCATCCAACATCAACGGCAACAAACCGACGAAGGTCGTAATCGATGTCAAAAAGATCGGACGGAACCGTCGCCCGCCGGCTTCCAACGCCGCGTCCATCAAAGAAACGCCCGATGCTCGCCGGCGGTTGATGAAGTCCACCATCACGAGCGTGTCGTTGACCGCAATTCCCGCCAACGCCAGCATCCCGAAAATTGACAGATACGAGGGAGTCAAATCGAGCCAAATGTGTCCGACCAACGCGCCGACAATGGCGAACGGAACCGCGAGCAAGACGTAGATCGGCTGAGTCAACGATTTCAACGCGATGGCTAACAAACCGTACAACGTCAACATCAGCAACGTGGCACCGATGATGGTTTGCCGGCGAGTCTCCTCCGCTTCGGCAACATATCCCTGAAACTGAAACGACAAGTCGTGCTCTTTGCACATCGCATCGATCTGAGGCGCGAGTTCTTTCGCGATACCGATCACATCAACCGCTTCATCGACCGGTTGGGCGCCGAGACGGATGATCTCGGCGCGATCGTTGCGTTCCACCGACGATGGGGCTTTGACGAGATTGATACTCGCAACCGTATCGAGCGGCACCTCCGCGCCACGTGGCGTACGGATCTTCAAACGATCCAAGGTATGCAACGATTGCCGGGCTTCCTGTGGCAGCCGAACCATGACGCGAATGTCATCCACGCCACGCTGCAGCCGCTGAGCCTCCTCACCGAAGAACGCTTGCCGGATCTGGCTCGCCAGGGTCGACTGCGTGAGCCCCAGTTCCGCGGCCCTCGGCTTCAAACTCAGCTCGATCTCGTCTTGTCCTAACGTGACCTTTGCCCACTGATCCTTCAGTTCGCCGTACCCATCGAGCAACGCTTTGATATCACGAGCAACTTGCAGTTTTTCCGGCGACGTTGGTCCACGCAGTTCGATGTTCAGGTCTTCGTCGGAGAACTCTTTGTCTCGTACGAGTGAAGACTCCGAACGTGTTTGAAAACGCCGAGCCTCGGGAATCTCACCAACCAATTCACTCCAACGGGTCGCCAGGTCAGTGTTCTTCGGCCCGGGAACGCTGCGTTTCTCCGGTGGCAAAACTTCAAACGCCACATACCCGCGTGATTTGTCGTAATGCGATCCCGGTCGCTTTGCCCCCGTCACTCGAACGATGTTCTGAACCATCGACTCGCCGGTTCCCGGATCGACAAATTCCTCTTTCAGTTGATCCAACGCGTCGTTGATCCGATCGACGTATTTCTCGGTAATCTCGATCGGTGTGTCATCAGGCAGGTCCAACTGCGCGCTGATCATGGTGTTGTCGACAGACGGGAACGCGACAAACCCCATCCGCCCGCCGGCGCAGTATCCCGCCATCAACAGCGCCAGTGCACAGAACCCCGCGATCACGGACAAGCGATTTCGAACCGCAAACTGCAGGGTCGGTTGATAGACAACCGCGATGAATTTTTCGAGAGCAGATGCGACGCCGGATTGGAATCGGGCGACCCCCCCTTCCCGCTCGCTCGACGAATATGCTTCAGGTGAGCCGGCAGGATCAGTTTTGACTCAACGAGCGAGAACAACAAAACAGGAGCAACCACCGGCGGAACCTGCCTGGCGTAATCGCCCCACTGGCCGTCAAAAAACATCAACGGCAGGAACGCCACCATGGTCGTCAGCGCGCCGAACGTCACCGGCGTTGCGACTTCCTTCGTCCCCTCAACCGCCGCTTCGAGAGGATCCAATCCGTCCATGATCTTCGAATAGACATTCTCGCCGGTTACGATCGCGTCATCGACAACAATGCCTGTCACGATAATGAACCCGAACAGGCTCATGACGTTGGCGGTCAAATCGAACCACGGCATGAATAGGGCCGCACCAGCAAAACTGACGGGGATTCCGATCACGATCCAAAACGCCAAGGTCGGGCGGATGAACAGACCGAGAATCAACAGCACAAAGAATCCGCCCTGCAGCAGCGACCACCCCAGCGTGCTCAACCGATGCCGAATCGCGAGCGACTCGTCGTCCCAAATTTCTAGCTCGATCCCTTCCGGGAACCGTGTCCGGGCGGTGCGAATGTACTCGCGAACTTGGTTGCTGATCCCCAGGGCGCTCTCGTCGCCGACCCGCATCACGGGGACGAACAACGCCGGCTTTCCATTGAAGAGCATCTTTTGCTCGCCCTCGACGAAACCATCACGGATCGTCGCCACCTCGCCCAAACGAACCTCCGCGCCGGCTGCCGAACGGATCGGGATGTCTTCGAATTCAGCTTCCGTGTAGGCCTGTCCTTTGGTCCGGACGATGAACGTGCCGCTGTCGCTATCGATCGCCCCGGCGGGAAGGTCGAGCGAAAATCCGCGGATCGCGTCGGCGAGTTCTTGGAAACTCAGATTGTATGCGAGCAGCTTTTCAACGTTGGCTTCGATGGAGACTTCCGAGACCTGTTCGCCGCGAATATCCACGCGGCTGATTCCGGGCATTTCCAACAGGTCCTGCTGCACCCGCCGTGCAACGCGGCGCATCTCATGCGGCGACAGTTCACCCATCACCGCGATTTGAAGAATGTCGAAAAAGTTCGCCGACTCGGGGATGAACACCCGCGGCGGTTCGGTCTCATCGGGGAACGTCGTGATCGTATCGATCCGCGCCTTGACGTCATCCATCAAGTCGCGCAGGTCTGTCCCGCGGCTCGCCCGCAACATGAACTTGGCACCGCCACGATAGGCATCCGCATTCAACTCATCGATACCTTCGACTCCCTCGAGTGCGGCCTCGACCGGGATCAAGATCGCACGTTCGACATCCTTCGCCGTCCCACCGCGATAATCCATCTGGATCATCACCGTGTTCCAGCTGAGCGCCGGCGTGACCTCGAGCGGAACGTGGTTGACGGCCACATACCCACCCGCAACGACGATCGCCAACATCAGAAAGTTGGCTGCGATTCCGTTTTCCGTAAACCAGCGGATCACGGCGTTGTATCCAATTCAGGTGGCTCGCCGGCTAAGGACGACGCGGGCCGTTCCTCCGGTATGATCTCAACCGGGCTGCCTTCCGGTGCGTACACCAGCATCGTCGTCGCGAGCAATTCATTGTCCAAAATGGAGTGCCCCGAAACGACCACGTTCTGCGAGTCCGACCACAACGGATCGATCGTCAGCGAACGCAGTGTGAGTTTGTCTTCGTCGATCAGATAAACCTGATCCAACCGGCGTACTGCCTTGCGAGGAATCACCACAATGTCGTGTAGCGTTTCGCCGTAGATCGTTGCCGTTACCGGTTGGCCGATCCGCAGTACCGGATTTTCGGTTCGCAATCCAAAAGGATCTTCCACGCGAGCGATCGCGAACAATTCCAACGAGTCGGCGTCGAGCGTTCCCTCGGTCCGAACAATCTTGCCCCGCCAAACCGCGCCTCGGGTGGAGTCGATCGCGTCACGCAGTTCCACATCCACCGCCGGGTCGCCCTCCATCTCAGGCAGTTCCAAATGCCGCAGGTCACGGCTCGAGATCGGTAGACGCACTTCGGCGAAGTCGACCGCGAACACCTCGCCGAGCGTGGTGCCGGCACTCACCAATTGCCCAACGCCGACGGTTTTGCTGACCACGCGTCCGTCAAATGGGGCGTAGATTCGAGTCTTCTCCAGATTTCGCTGTGCAATTTCGATCGATGACGCGGTGATCTCCACTTCCGACTCAGCCTGCACGAGCGACGCGAACGTGCCATCGACCTCCGACGTCGAGGCACTTCGTTGACGTGCGAGTTCCTGCATCCGGCTGTGGGCGTTTTGAGCGATCTTCAGATTCGCCTTCGCGAGTTCGTGTTGCTCCTGGGCGACTTTCAACGCAGTGCGGTAGTCACGATTATCGATCTCGAGCAGCAGTTCGCCTTTCTCGAAGAACGCACCGGCTTCGAACGCCGATTCGGTCGACCGGATCACGCCGGTCACCTCGGCGCTCAACGTGACCTGATTGTGTGCCCCGACAACGCCATGCGTTTCAATCCGAACCGGGTAGTCACAAACACTCAGTGAACTCGCGCGGCTTCGCAAGACTTGTTCGGGAGGCGGTTCAATCGCCTCGGGCTCGGGCTGCACCGAAAGCACAGCGTAGCCGTATCCGCCCGCCGCGAGGATGGCGACAGGCAAGAGTACTCGGGCGAGAACGTGGGCCAGGAATTTCATGAGCTTGCACGCCAACTGCACTGCGCGTCGGCGGATGGTGGGCAGGAAGGGGGGATGGTGGGCGGGGTGAACAGTATGACTGTAAAGCAGGTTGAAGTCAAAAGGCCTGACATTTGCGAACATCCGTTACAACGGTTGCGACCGTAAACCGCAGTCAGGCTGTCAAAGACAACATTACCGAAAACAGGTCATATCTAATAATCACAACCTTCCAAGAATTTCCCTCCTGAAACGCGCCCGATCAGCCCCAAATCTTCGCCTGTTTGCTTGTGAGCCGAACTCACTAAGCGGACTCGCACGAGCCATCCTTTTAAAGAACTTCCCACGACGAAGCCACGCGAGCGGACGGCACCAACGACCGAATCCTCCCGTTTCGCCCCCGAACTGCACACCAAACGATTTCTCACGGCAAAGCAACCTATACTTCCCCAGATCGTACCAATAGGCAATCGCTCAGTGATATCACTCACCTCAGTGACATTATTCACTCCGATACGGCCACACAGATTTACTCCGACGCGACCACTCCGAACCGAATCATCCGGAAAACCGGACGTCCCCCAAACGAACTCGAAACCTTATGAAATTTGACCCTGACGATTGGCGAGACATTGATCTACGACGCGTGGATCTCAAACGCCTACCGATTCTCTGGATCATCCCCGTGCTGCTGCTCGTGTTTGCCGCGTTCACGTGCGTTTACACCGTGCAGGCCGAATCCGAAGGAGTTGTGCTGCGATTTGGAAAATACGTTCGAAACGCCGAACCCGGTCTGCGATTCAAACTGCCCTTTGGAATCGAAGAAGTTCAAATGGTGCCGGTCAAACGCCAACTTAAACAAGAGTTTGGTTTTTCCACCGCCGGAGCCACCAATCCGAACCAGTTCTCGTCGGAGCAAAAACTCGAACGCGGAATGGTCACCGGTGACCTCAACGCCGCTACGGTCGAATGGATCATCCAGTATCGAATTCGTGAGCCCGAGGCGTACCTGTTCAAGGTCCGAAACCCGGACAGCACGCTGCGTGACATTTCCGAGTCGGTGATGCGAACCGTCGTCGGCGATCGCACCGTCGACGAAGTCATCACGGTCGGTCGTCAAGAGATCGAAGCCAACGCGCTTCTACAACTACAAGCTCTCGTCGACAAATTCGAACTCGGGCTGAGCATCGATCAGGTGCAGCTCAAAAACGTCAACCCGCCGCAAGCCGTCCAGCGATCGTTCAACGAAGTCAACCAAGCTCAACAGGAACGCGAACAACTCATCAACGTCGCAAACGGCGAATACAACAAGGTCGTCCCGCGAGCGAGCGGTGAGGCCGAACAGATGATTCAAGGCGCCGAAGGATACGCTCTCAAACGTGTCAACGAGGCCGAGGGGGATGTCGCCCGGTTCAACGCCGTCTTCACAGAATACCTCAAAGCACCGAAGGTCACCAAGCAACGCATCTACATCGAAACGATGCGTCAAATCGTCCCTAACCTCGGCAAGAAAGTCATCCTCGACGATGACGCTAGCCAACTACTTCCCATGTTGCAATTGTCCGCGGCCGCTTCGAAATAGACATCATGAAAAACTTACCCACCCCCATTCTGATCGTCGCGGGCGTGCTCGCAGCATTCCTGCTTTACAACTCTGCCTACACCGTCAATGAGACCGAACAGGTCATCATTACACAGTTCGGTAAACCGGTCGGCGATCCCATCAGCGATTCGGGCTTGCACTTCAAAACACCGTTCGTCCAAGAGGTCACCAGCATCGAGAAACGCGTTCTCGAATGGGATGGCCGTCCGAACGAGATGCCCACCAAAGACAAAACGTACATCGTCGTCGACACGTTCGGTCGATGGCGAATCAACGACGCCAAGCAGTTCTTCCTGCGGCTTCGTGATGAACGCAGCGCGCAATCCCGCCTCGACGATATTCTCGGCAGCGAAACCCGCAACGCGATCGCCAAACATAAATTGATCGAAGTCATCCGTACCACGAAAGACCGTGAGCCGGTTCGTGACGCGGTTCTCGTCGATGCCCCCGGCAGCGTCGGGATTCTTTATCCGATCACCAAGGGTCGGGCGAAGATCGAAAACGAGATTTTCGACATGGCCGCAGCCAAACTCACCGATTTCGGGATCGAACTGCTCGACGTGCGTTTCAAACGGATCAACTACAACGAGAGCGTCCAACAACGCATCTACGACCGGATGATCAGCGAACGTCAACAAATCGCCGAACGCTTCCGCTCCGAAGGGGAGGGCGAAGCGGCAAAGATCATCGGGCGCAAAGAACGCGACCTCCTGAAGATTGAATCGGAAGCCTACAAACGAGTCCAAGAAATCCAAGGTGCCGCCGACGCGAAAGCGACCGAGATCTACGCCAACGCGTACAACCAAAGCGAAGAGTCAGCCGACTTTTACGCCTTCATCAAAACCATGGAGACGTACCAAGAAATGCTCGGTGGCGACAGCACGCTGATCATGACGACCGACAGCGACATCTTCAAATTCCTAAAACGTGTCGACCCGCCCACGAAGTGATTGGGAGGGTTGTTTTCCATGGAGGCAAATTGCCGGACCGTTGGTCCTTCCGTTTCTTTGCGGGGCCTGTGGTCCAAGGCCGCCGACCTGGACGAGGAAAACGAATGCCCCTTTGGGCCGTTGGATGTCGAGACAACCACGTAGCTCGGTCTTTCCAAGACCGAGACCAACAACGCCCCGAAAAATGACGTAACCGATGCCGCCAGACTTCGGTCGCCTGAATTCCAACGAATCCGACTACAGGGATCCGACACATCACAACGTTCTACCCAACGTGAGTCGACAAAAACTCGTCCATTCTCTTAATCACTTCGCGGTTTAGCGAAGCATCCAACGCATCCGCGTGCGGGTCGCTGAAATGACCGCGATCGTTGTCGAAGTACTTGCCAGACGCGGCGTTGAACTCATCACTCAATGAGGCACGCACCAAGATATCGACACCTTTTTGCACGTCGCTGCCCGGGACGCCGAACGCTTCGTTGACCATCTTCGTCGCCAACAAAGACGCCGGGTTCACTGCGACGACAACCGGTCCCTCGGGGCCGAGTTCCTCAGCCAACGCACTCGTCCACATCGTCAGCGCGAGTTTGCTTTGTGCGTACGCAGCGTTGTCGCTTAGCTGAACCATGTCGGTCAACGCGTTCAAGTTCACCGGCGCCTGTGCGGCCGACGACAAATTTACAACGCGCCCCGACTCGCCGAGCGATGGCAATAACCGTCGCGTTAACAAGTACGGCGCGATCACGTTCACCGCAAATCGCACATCAATCCCGTCGCCGGTGATCGGGTCGCTGGCGTTGAACACACCGGCGTTGTTGATCAACACATCGAGCCGCGAATGCCGCTCGATGACCGCCGTCGCCATCGCATTGACTTGTTCGAGGTTCGACAGATCCGCAGAAACCGTATCCACGCGATCCGATCCACTCGACGTTTTCATCTGCGTCACCGCGTCAGCCAACTTCTCGTCGCTGCGACCATGGACAATGACATGGTGACCGAGATGCAACAATTTCTTCGCCGTCTCGAGTCCGATTCCTGAGGTGGCACCGGTGATCAATATCGTTTTCGACATAATTTCTGCTTTCAAAAACGAGGTATTTCGAATGAAAGGTGTCTGCGATTGAATCACGTCTCACGCGTCACACTCACCCGGACGGTGACGGCGAGGTCGGATCATTCAACCAACGTCATCTCGTGGATCTTCAACTCTTCCAACGCACCCTCGGTCGCGGCAACGAAATCTTGAAGGTGTTTCGAAT
>NZ_ANOH01000018.1 GCF_000346505.1 Aporhodopirellula sallentina SM41 | reverse complement strand
AATCGCAACCATCCCGAGCATCCATCCACGCGCAACGTGCCGCGTGTGTCGTCTGCCTGGCCTTCGGCCCCGCCGGTGACGCGGACACCAGGGAGCAGTTTAGCATGTCTTTTGTCAGGTGTTGAGATCAAGAAAACGAAGCGCGGTTGAACAACGCGTTCGGGTTCCAATGTTCGTCTGCGCAACTCTTCGTTAGCGCAACTTTCACGAGCGCATCTCGTACCGATAACGGCAGCGATCACCGAGTCCGGACGATAGATCTTCCATTTCAAAACCGCGCGCAAGCCGGACTTCGCGTGCATCGCATTGTTATCCCGCGTGCGCCGACGCTTTGAACGCATCAACAAAGTAACCACCACAGTCCGCCAAGAACGGCATAACTATGCCGCGTATCGTTAGCATCATTGGGGTGATGGTCCTATTGCATTCAGTCAATGTGGCGCGGGTCGCGGAACATTGTGAGTTGAAATATGAAAGGAACAATGAAGTAGGCTACGACGATGCCGATGATTACTCCGACACCGCCCGCGGCGGCAAGCATGTCAGGTCTGTTGGCATTGTCTTGCATGCTAAACATTACGCCGCCCCCAGCACCAAGAGCAATTAAGATTGGCCAGAATAGCCAAACCCAGATTCTCTTGGAACGCAGGCGACGACGGTAGGCCGCGACAGTTTCACCGGTATCGTCCCACGCAACTTCGCGTAACGGTACGGGCCCGCATTGGCAGCATACCGTACTACCCATTGTGAAAAAGTAGGGATTAGCGAGTCGGACAAAATCAAAGCCGCTGATTTCAGTAGCCTGTCCACATTGGCTGTGGGTGTAAGTTCGGCGATCGCGTTTGGTCGTCGTAATCTGGTGCTTGGGTTTTGTTTTTACCATAGCGTTCTTTGAAAGGAGGTGAGTTTAGCGGCATAACGGTAGGGTTCAGCGGGGCCGCGCGGAAGACTAACCACTTCGAAAACGTCCGCTCGCGGCCTCCGTTGCAACCCATGGTTCTGCCTTCTTTGCGTTAGAGATAGAGCCCCTCAGGTTTCTCCATCATCGAAATCATATTGTCGACGAGTTCCGCGCGGCGCTCAATGCCGGCATCACGAAATAGCCTAGCCAAGCGTGTGCCGAATGAACGTGCCGTCAGTCCGTATCGTTCGCGAAAGGACGTTGTTTCAAGCGCGGCACGATCACCAATGGAGATCCACATGAAAACGGCATCGAGAAATTGTCCACGTCGGTGATATTCGTCAACCATTGCAATCGACAATTCGATGTCGCGGCTTTCGGCGACACCAGTATCGAGAGTCAAGTCTTGAACGTTCTCCATGAACGGATCGTCGCGAAGAGAATCATCGGGTTCCTTGAGCTTCTGTAGCCACAGGAGCGTTTTGCGGGCCCAGTCGGGTCTAAAGGAACCTGGCAGAATGTGATCGGACCAGAAACAACCGCCCCAGAAAGCAAGCGGACAGAGTAGGGATTGGCGCAAGTGAATTGATGCCTGCGATTGCCGCCGAGTCCGCCGAAGCAGATACCCAAGGCCAAAGTGAGCAGCCCCATACTCCGGGAGTCGCTCGATCGCTCTGCGGTAGTGTGATTCCGCGTCGTCAAGCTCGTTCGCAGCGATCAGTTGGTCGGCGACGGCGCAATTTCGAAATGGGGAGTCAGGATCAAGCGTCAGTAGTTGTTTGTGGTCGTCGACGGCAACGACATCGGAAATGAAAACCGTAGGTCGCGGAACGTTTACGGCATCAAATGCCGATTCGAATTCGTATGTAAGCTTTCGGTCTTCGTCGCGGGCAAGTTGGCAACGCCCGGCGGAAGTGAGGTCGCCGTGCTCCGGGATCAAGGCATATGCATCATGGCTGCTGTACGCCACCATCGGAGGCCGATCTTCGCGTCCAATTGGCCAGTAGAATCCGTGATAGTCACCGTTTCCAGTTGCAGCGAAAGGGAAAAATCCGACAGGCGGGTAAACGATGGAATCGACGGTCGTTCGTGTTGGCGTGCCATCAGGGTAAGAACCACCTTCGACGTTGAGGATGTCATCGTCATAAACGGTGGGCATTTGCATCATGTGTCAAATCTTCAATGGCAGAACGTTCAGGATCACCGGGCGGCGGGAGTTCGGAAACCATTTGTGAAGATCAACCACCGCCGCTCCGTGTGCATCCGTTGGTTATCGCTCTTATCAGAGCCATTTGCAAAGGTGGCACCACGAACAGAGTGTAACATCAAGACCGAGGTCAAGTCTTTAAGGTGAAGCGGATTTCGCCGCGTTAGTTTTGATCGAGACTGTAGGCGTGGAAGCGAGATCGAGTAGATCGCCGAATGGAATGACAAAGGTATCGGTGCTAGCATAGTGTCGACGTTGAAGCGGAGTGATCAAAAGCGTTGGGTCAGAACAGCCTTCGGCCCCATGGGTGACAGCAACCATCAAACAGATGAGCCATCGCCGCTGGCGAAACTTTCGCGGGTCAAAACTAAGGTGCGATAACATCGGTGGTCACCGGGCAAACGCATGCCACGGATGGAAGCTTGTAAAAGGGCGATGCGTTTGCTCCGTGTGCACCACATGGTTATCCACGGCGCAAAATCGTACGCATTGAGCTCAGTCTAGAGCCCGACGATGTGCCAGACAAACGGCGTCTGCATCCGACCACGCGACAGACGGTGGGTCGTTCGCGCGATACCTGATGGTAGTTTGGATATGTGAACAAGTCAGAAACCTGACACGCGCATCAACAGGTTTCGGATCACCATGCGCATCGACGCACGCCACGAACGGCGAATAGTTCGTGCGAAACCCGGTGCTGAATCGGATTCATCGTCAAGCCAGACAATCGTCCGCGCAACGACACGTTGGTTTTTCACGCGCATCGACCACGCGAGTTCTGTCCGCGCCTCGACAGGCTGGATCACCACGCGCCACGCTGGATAACGTCCGGCGTCACCGGGCGGGGAGAGTAAAGTTGTCCATTTCAAACCCCGCCGCAAGCCCCGCTCCGTGTGCACGCCATGGTTATCCGTCCGCATGGGACTCGGTACGTTGGAGTTGGTCGTCGGGATCATCCTGTGTTTCGGATGCCGATGGCGACGTGAATACAGCGAAAAGCAACCAGTTGCCGCCGACCATCAGGTAAAGTCCAGCGACCAAGTAGGGAAGTCCGCCGGCGGCCCATCCGGCTGAGTGCGGGTCAATCGCGACGTCGTATCCCGACTCAGCATAGGCCTGTGTTTGGAACGTGTTCTGAATTAAACCGCCGAAGATTGAGCTAAGGCCGTCGACGAAGAACATCACGCCGAGCAAGCGAACACCGAGTTGAGCATAGGGCAGCAGCGAAGCTTTATGCGTGCGGTCCATGTCGACGCTCGGGTCTTCGTTCGGCATCGCAGGTGGATGGTAGGGCTGGCTAGTCAATGCAGGATCGGGTTCGGGCAAGATTCAGTCGGATAA
>NZ_ANOH01000017.1 GCF_000346505.1 Aporhodopirellula sallentina SM41 | reverse complement strand
TGCTGCGAGCCAGCCGGTTGCGACAGCTGCTGCGGCAGCAAGAAGAGCGGCGGCCTGCTGAGCAAATTGTTCGGCAACCTGTCGTGCGGCAAGAAGAGCAGCAGCTGCTGCGACATGGGATGCGACACCTGTGCAACCGATTGCGGATGTGCAGCTCCAGCTCCTTACGCCGCTCCAGTTGAAGCTCCTACTTACCAAGAAGCTGCTCCGATGCCACCAGCACCGATCGTCGATCCAAGTGCTAGCATCTCCCGCACTCGTCGCGTCATTCAGGCCAGTGCCAGCTACGCTCGCTAGTGAATTCGTTCACTGACTTGCTACGGCAACACTGCGTCAAACAGACGTGACACAACAACGCCCCAGAGGAAGGAAACTTCTCCTGGGGCGTTTTTTTTTCGTTTGTACCGTCGTCATTGCTCACGCTTTCGCGACGCCGCCGTACCAGACACCTCCGTACCAGACACCTCCGTACCAGACGCCCCCGTACAACTGCGATCATCCACCCTTGTGAACCACCGCCGCCGACACGGACAACCGCATCGAATGGAAGGTTGCGAGATAACGGTCCACGAACGACTGAGTGCTGACGTTGGCCATATCGTCGATCGCCAGTGCAACGCACTCGGCTCCGGTCATTTCCCCCGTGGTCGGGTCCAAAGACATCCAACCTTCTTCACCATGAGCGATAACCCACGCGTGGTAAGCAAACCGATTCGTCGTGGAACCTTCCGTTGCCAGCGGTGAGTGCCGGATCCCAAGAGCCATTCGACACGGAACCCCCTTCGCCCTCAGCATCGCCATCAGCAGAATCGCATGCTCGGTGCTATCCGCGATGTTCGCACTCGCGATCGTGCCCGCGGGACGAAGCCCAACAGATAAGGGGACAAACGACAATAATGAGTGCACGGTTCGGTTCAACTCAATGGCTTTTTCCCGGTTGCTCATGCCGGCCATCGAACTGGCAACATTCAATACCTTTCGCACACCGGACGAACGGTAATCAATGAGCTTCGTCACCGCACGGTCCGCGGTAAACGGACGAGGCTCATACACCACAAACCGACCGGCGAGTTTCTTTGCCGAAACAGGCCGCGCGGCGGTAATCACCTTTTGGTGGTTCTCATCAATGGTCTGCACGTACTGACGCGGCGCGGCAATGATTCCACTGGGCGGCGTGTTTCCGCCGGGCGCGGATGCGTCCTTCGATCGCGGCGACAAATCGACGCTCACAGCGAGTTGCCTGACCTTTCCGGGAGGGATCAATTTCCCGGGCACGTGCACCGTGATCGGATCAACATCGTGCAACAACTCGTGTACTTGGGATTGGTACTGTTCTTCGCTGCACCGATAGGTAAAGCGACGCTCTCCCGTGATATTGGTTGCCTGCACGACACCTTCGTCATCGTACCAATAGTAACGCTCACGCCGTCGGACCTCGTCGATCGACACGAGCGCGACCGCTTCATGTAGCGAATCCAAAACCAATCCTTGTTCGGTCATTCGTTTTGCCAACGCATCGCGGCGACGTCGAATCTGCAGATCGGCGAGCGTCTCCTGAATCGGCAGCAGGACTTTTGACTCGCGTTGTTCACGCGCCCCGAGCGGATTGCCGAGCAGCGATTGATACACAGCGAGCGGCCCGCCCAGTTCACCGTGATGAACAACACGTTTCTTCGTTTGGGATGTCAACAGATCCACGTCGAAACGAATCTCGTCGCCGGAGACCTCAATGTACTTAGAGATCTGCAGAGGGCCGCGACGCACCCGACACTCAATCCGTGACAAGCGACCGTCTTCGGCGTGCCAGAACGTTTGGTCGTTGGCGTGCAGACAGCCGATCGCATTTTGTTGCCACGACGAGTCAGCATCGTCAGCTATTTCCTTGACCCCCGATTTCACGACCGTGCGTTCGTTCAGGGTGAGTTTGATCTGCCCGGAATCCGTCCGCTGCGACTTCATCACACCCCCTCCGATCACACCTTCGGAATCGGCGTGATGGAGATACCAAGACTGCCAATCCTGCTGCGCGGAATCAGCGTGCGAGTTCGCGGGAACAAGACTCGCGGGTTTGATGACGACTTCCGCAGTCGGGTCCGTAGGAGGCTCGACCTCCCAGACCGCAGGTTTGCGGAACATAGCAATGTCATGCCGGTCGGGGACATCACATCCGGTGAACATCAACCCGGCCAACCAGAATCCGACCGCTGCGATCGCGCTACCGTGAGCATTGCAACGTGTCTGCATGCCGAGTCTCGCAGACTGGCAATTTCGTTTTCTCATCGTCGATCGATCCTTCTGGTGGATAGTTGGGCAGGTTCCCCCGCTCCTGTTTGCGGCCGCCAGATCGCCTGCGGGCAAGACAAAGCACTCTGACCTGCTCTGTCTTGCCCTGCCCTGGCTTGACCTGCTTCTTCTTGACCTGCTCTGCCGCACTCTGTCTCTGTGTTTCCGTGTCTCTGTATTTCTGTAACACGCAGGGTTTCTGTAACACGCAGGTTCAGTCGCACTCTTCACAGCACCGCGTTTCACCGACGCCAGCACTGGTTCGCCTGCCCACGTATTCACCTGAACGCACCCAACCTGATGATAACGTGACGAGACGGTTTCTGGCACCGCGAAAAAGGCTTCACCGCAACTCGCTCAACCGAGCAAATCAAGTTGACGACTTCGCGATGTTGTTTTTCCTCTCAACATGTTTAGTTCTCAACACGCGTGTTGACTTTTTGCAACACGGCAACCCAACAAATTGATGGCAAATCGGTGGCCGGTTGAAGGCATCGTATCGATCGTGCGTTTTGTCCCGAAGAGATAACACAGCAATCTGTTCATTCTGCACGTTTTTTATCGTTGGAAGCGGCCGCTGACGCCTTGACCGCTGGGTGACCTAATTTTGGTTGTTCACCTGACGCACCGGTGGACCGGCTTCAAAAGCGGCTCGTTCGCTCTTGAAAACGATCTCTGACCGCGTTTTAAGATTTGATCAACAAAGATGGGCTTCCTCAAACGCATCCTTCGTCCCAATCCGCAAGATTCCGTCGGCACCCCAGTGGCGCCCGGCAGTTTCGAACGTCTCAGCGACGAAGAACTTCAGGTTCACATGGGTATCAAGACCTATGGGGCCTTCGAACTCACCGACGCGATTCGTCCATCCTACGACGTTCAAATCGCTCCCCGACAGGGCTTCCGTTACGACAAGTATGTCGACGAAGCGTCCGGTGCGACAACGCCGGTCATCATGGCCGCGGCGACTCGGGCGATCCTGCTCGACACGTTCCTCGAACTGATCGACCACCTCGGGAACGTCGTCGACGTGGTGCTGGAAACCAGCCATCACAGCAACTCGCACCACGAAGACCTTTATCGCGAGCACATCGACGTCCCCGTCCTCAAGAGCATCCTGATGGAGTTCGAGGATGTGCTCACTAATGACGGGTGCACCGGGATCGCGGTCATCAACCCGACCAAGAAACAAGAAGTGCAACTCGATGAGCACAAACTTCTGATCGCCTACGGAGCTCCGCTCGACCCGTTCCGCGAAACACTGATCGCCGCCGACGTTTACCCGGACAAGAATATCCGCTTCATCACCGAAGCCGAACATGTCCACAGCAGCAGCGAACGGATGTACGACCGGTTCCTGCAATTGCAAACTCGCCTCGGCGTCGACGACGAATCGTCCGAAGACACCGCAGCCTGGTAACCGGACTGCAGCCTGGCAACCGAACCGGCGTCTAGCCTTCCGATCCCAGACTGCCCCATTTCAAACCGGCACATCCGCCTCCTGACCGAACGAATCGCCCCCACGGACGGCTTCGAGTTTTGCCCACGCTCGATACAGTCCTTCCCGGGCCGACTTCTCGCGAAGGAAACACGCGGAGTTTCTTGCTCGTGCCGGTTATGACGGTCCCACCCGCGCAGGTGGCCCGCCGGTGATCTCGCACCGATAGAAAGCAATCCGACGCCCGATTCGGGAAGCGAGTCCCGATATCGATGTTGGCATCCGCGTTCTCGATGACGGATTGGAACTGTCGTCTTGCCGGTACGGATCGACCGCTCTCTCTTTGCGCCACCGGACACCTGCACTCCGACCGGTTTGGGAAGCAACAGACCGCTTTTTGCCGGCCCGAATCGCGTTTTACGGGAAAGACGCATTGCAAAGCGAACCTCAGATCGTCACACTGTGCGGCCCTTCGGCGAGTCGGCTGACTATGCGTTTTCGCAATTTCCGAGCCGACCGACTCAGACCATTCGCCTTTCTGTTATAGGAAAAACATGCCCCCACGTCCGATGAGCACGCGTAGCCGTGCCCGTAAACGTTCCCGCGTCCGCAGCCGCACCCGCAAGAAAGACCCGATCTTCGTCGATGGCCATCGCCCACGGCCAATGTATGTCGACTACAAAGACATCGAATTGCTGTCGAAGATGGTCAATCGCCAAGGACGCATCATGGGTCGTCGTAAGAGCGGATGTACCGCCGCGAGCCAGCACGCCGTGACCGCCGCCGTCAAACGCGCCCGCTTCATGGCACTGCTCCCGTACGTCGGCGAGTAATCTCACGCAGTGAGCGAATCACCAGCTCGCTATCGAACGCAGCGTCGGGTCGAATTCCGAGACACCGACGCCGCAGGAATCGTCCACTTCTCGGCCTTTTTCCCAATCATGGAATCGGTCGAGCACGAATTCCTGCGTTCTATCGGGGTGATCGTCATGCCCAGTCATGACAACCCCGATTCGCTCACCTGGCCACGCGTTTCGGCCGGTTGCGAATACCTCGGCCCGGCCCGGTTCGAAGACGTCCTCGACGTCTCTCTTTTCGTCGATCGGGTCGGCACCAGCAGCGTGCACTACCGCTACCAGATCGATTGTGCGGAGAAACCAGTCGCCGTCGGCAAGATCTCGGTCGTTTGCTGCCAACTCGGCTCCGGTGGCAAACTCGTCAAGAAGCCTGTCCCGGACACGATCCGAACGGCTCTTCTTGCTCGCGATTGACGCTTGCTTCTCACGATTGACGCCAGCCCCCCGACTTCATGGCCCCTGATTCTTTGCCTCCTTTGAATCCCCATCATGCCCGCAACGTTTGAAGGCTTCGGACTCAAACTCCTCTACCCGGACAACTGGACCCTCACGCCTCGCGCCGATGACGAGGGCGACCAGGGCCTGACGCTGGAATTGCCCAGCGGCGGATTTCTTTCGATCGAAACCCTGCCGATCACCCGAGGCGACGACGAAATACTCAGCGAAATCGACGAGATGCTGAGAGAACAATACCAGGATTTCGAGAGCGAAGAGGTCCAACTCGATGGCGCCGACGAAGACGAGCGTGCCGTCGACATGACTTTCTGCCACCTCGATCTGGTAGTCCTCTCCCGAGTTGTCCTGCTCGACGCTCCCCAATCTACCCGCGACCAAATGCCGATCGCTGGCCGATTGCTGATCCAATTCCAAGCCGAAAGTCGCGATTTTGACGCGAACGAAATGGTGTTTGCGGCTCTGTTGAAACAAATCCGCGATACCTAGCGGTTGACCACAGCCGGACTCTCGGTAGCGTCACCTGACGGGCAAATGCGACAGTAAACGGTGCCCGCCAAACGCCTTCCCTCCACGCGAGAACCGGGACGAAGATGGCTGACCCTCGACGCCGGGCCAACGTGGCCAGCGACCACTCGCTCAGCGGTGAAGCACACCCGTTCTTAACCCCGCGTGGACTCTGGCTGCAGCAAAGCGGCCGCGTCGATCTTCCCGAGGGCGTCCCGTTGCGATCAACGGCCCCCGGGCCCCCACAACACCCCTCCCGACAGCATCGCGTCGACGATCCGGATCAATCCGCTCACCTACCCTCCGGGCGACCGACGAGCCCTGAACCGCCTTTGCTGGGACGGTTTGACGACTCGCCGCTGTCGCCCGGAACACTGCAGAATATCTATCCGGCCAAACGGTTCGGCGATCTCGCGGCGTTGCGCCGTAAACCGCTCGAACCACTCTTTCGCTCGGCCCTCGCGGCAGACCCGTTCTGGCAACCTGTCGACGCATCAGAAGTCTCCACGGCAGCAGGTCAAGACCGACCGTCACAGAACATCGCTCGTGCCGTCGGCAAACTGATCATTCGACTGCCAATCAACCACGGATCGCCGTACGCCAGCGGTTCGGCATTCCTCACCGGGCCGAACACCCTCATGACGTGCGCCCACAATCTGTTCGACTCGAACACCCGCAACTGGTCCCGGGCCCTGGAGTTTTACCCCGGGTATGACTTCTACTCCGACCAACCACAACCGTTCGCGCGAGTTCTCTCGGCGGCCATTCCGAAGGCCTACCTGGAAAACCCACTCAGCAATCACGACCTCGCGATCTGTCGCTTGGACACGAACATTGGCGAACATATCGGAGTGGAATTGACGCCACAGGTAGTCGAGCACGTCGAGTTCTTCGATTCGGCACGTGTCGACATCCTGGGCTATCCGGCAGGCAGCGGTTTCGACTTCGGGAAACAACTCTGGCGAAGCCGCGGCCGGTTTCTGTTCGGAGTCAGTGGCGGAGGCGAAGACGACTTTGCCCCCACCTTCGCGACCGATTTCGGCGGAGGCGCCAGCGGAGGCCCGTGGGTAACGCGTGACCCCGACTCCAACCGCCCCGTTGTCGTAGGTGTCACGTCAGGTCACGCGAAATTGCGTCACGACCACGCCGAACCGAACCTCATGTCGCTGACATCGGCGCTGTTCAGCCAACGCAACCTCGACCGCCTCGACGGTGACTTCGCTGAACACCACTTCTGAATCCGAAACACGAGCCTCGATTGCAGGGCATTAAATCGAAGCCTTTTGCGTGTGAACGCCACAACGGAAAACCATTCATTGCACCGGAGAAACCTCACACCAAAGCACGCCGTGCTAAGCAAACATTTCGTCGATTTGCTCGATATAGTCGAGCGCGACCTCCGGCTCATCAACCTCGACTCCCGGCACGCGTCCGTGCCGGTCACAATCACCGAGCAGTAACAGGTCTTCATACAGAGGGTGCGCAGCGAGTCGCTTGCGATGCCGAGCACCGATCGTGTGGTCCATGATTTTATGCACATCCATGTGATGCGCGATCAGCCAAGCCGTCCTCGGCGTGATGAATCCCTCGAGCGCCTCAAGCCCTGCCATCACGTGATCTTTCCGATCGATCGCTTTGCCGACATCGTGCAGCAACGCGGCCAACAGAAACTCCTCATCGTAGGGCATAGCTTCTTTTGCTAAACCAAACACCTGCATGCTGTGGTAAAGCGCATCACCCTCGGGATGCCACTTGGGATTCTGCTTCACGCTCTCGAGCGGCATGAGCAACGACAGAAACACGTTCGCACGATCTGGAGAACAATCCATCTCAGTTAACCAACTGTGCATCTGATCCAAATCAACCTCGTGCTGTAATGAAATTAATCGTTCGAGTTCAGCCAACCCCGCCCGCTCGATCGGTTTTCCTGTAATCGAACAACGAAACCGGTACCCCATCAACGATGGAGCATAGACAGTAATTTCGATCGGAAACGAGTCCTTTACATGAAGGTGCGTGTACACCTTGGCCTCGCCGTCCTTACGGATTCTCTTGCGTTGTAGATCGTAGGACACGCCAAGATCATCGAGCAAAATTGTGATCGCATGAACGTTCGCGCAGAACACGTGCACGTCAATATCCGATCCTTCCCGGATGCTGCCCTTGAGCACACTCCCAATGAGTTTGGGGTGAAAAGGAGCAAGCTTCCGGAGCCACCACGCGGCCCGCAAACGCATCTCGAGCAAACGGCGTGGCTTGTCCGCCTCACTTTCGCTCATCCTTGTCAAACAGAGCACTTGCTCGCGAATCTCTGCATTCGTCGGAAGATCGGCAGGCTTTACCCACCCTCGGCAGATTCGCCGCGATGCTTTCTGTTTGGCGGTGTAGTACTCGCTAACCTCCCGCGAGTACATCAGGCGTGCCGCTTCCCAAGCGATTTGGCGACGCAGTTTTTGTTTTTGTCATTCAGAGAGTTTGTCGATGCAAACTCAGCACAATTCGAAACATGAAGTAAACGTGGAAGTCAG
>NZ_ANOH01000016.1 GCF_000346505.1 Aporhodopirellula sallentina SM41 | reverse complement strand
TTTTTTGCGTTGATCTCAATCTGCCCGGTGTTTGGAAGGCGGGGGAAACACGCGAGTTGTTTGTTAGCGGAAGCCGGTTTCTACGCAAACCGATGAATCGTCCACGATGCGTGGTGATGCATCCCGAGGGCGGAGTGTTGGTTGGTGATTCGGCGACCCGCGAGATCTATTGGATTCGAGAATCAGGCGATCAGCCGGTCGGGCTAACCGAAGGACACATTGGAATCCCAATGGCAATGGCGATCGATGCGAGCAACAAGATGCTCTATGTCGGAGACGCTGAAAAACGCGCGACGTTTCGATTGCCAATCGACGGAGGAGAGCCCGAGTTGGTTGCCCGTGTGAATGCTCGAGGTTTGGCGTTTGACAGTGACGGCGGGCTGTGGGCGGTCACACCAGACGCCGATGCGGTGGTGCGCATCAATGTCGAGACGAACGAGATCGAAAATGTGGTGACCGGCCGACCGTTTCAGTATCCCAACGGACTGTGCTGGGCGGGAGACCATGGCTATGTCACCGATGGCTATGGGAAGTGCGTATGGAAGTTCACGCCCGACGGAAAGACAGAGAAATGGTTTAACGGTGATCCATTGGTCGGGCCCGTCGGAATCGCGGTCACAGACGATTCCATCTTCGTCGCGGATCCGAAACAGAAACAGGTGTATCAGTTCAACCGATCGACCAAGGCATACCAAACACGTCTTTAACGTGAACACATCATGGGTGTTGCCTCGCTGGTAGTCACCTCGATAGGATCGTTTGCAGATTCTCTGTCGTTATTGAGAGTCCGTCACGGGCGTTCCCTCACCTTGGGTCAGCAGGACGGTTTGGTCGACTTGCTTGATCTCGAATCGCTCAGGGGATCCTCCTGGCCACGTGATTGTGATCGAGTCAGCCTCTTCTGATGTTCCGAGCCCGAAGGTCACTGTCTTTTCGCATTGGCTGAGGTAGCTACGCGTTGGCATGACGGTCCGACTGAGAGTGCGGCCTTGCAGGGATAGTTGCGCAATGGCCCCGATAGCATCTCGGTTGCAGCTTTTTCCTTCTAGTTTGACTCGGAGGTAGTGATGTTCGGTCGCCTGGTCATTGCGAAAGAGAACCGGGCGGGCGTGACTGGTGGAAATAACAACGTCCTCGTCTCCATCGTTATCAAAATCGCCAAACGCGGCACCACGTCCAACGATGGGTTCGTGGAAGTCGCTGCCGACGTTTGATTCATCGACGAGGACCAATTCTGTTTTCGCTTCACGTCCGGCATTCCAAAACAATTGGGGAGGCTGTTCGTATCGCTGTGTCGATTGCGTTTTTGCGATCTCTTCTTCGAGGTGTCCGTTTGCGCCGAGCAAGTCGAGTCGACCGTCCAGGTCCACGTCGAAGAAAAAGAGGCCAAACGTCAACCCTTTGCGAGTTGGCGGGCCAAAGCCCGTGTACATGGCGGCATCGATGAATTGGCTGCGGCCAGGACGCGTCATGTAAAGAGCGCTGGCTTCGTTGGCAAAGTTGCCGATGCCAATCGCGAGGGTCTCGTCGTCACGAAACGCAGCCGTGTCGATACCCATCGCTCCACGAGCATTTCCGGTGCTGCGATCAAAAGCGATTCCCGATAGCCGGCCGGTTTCGGAGAAGGTTCCGTCACGATTGTTTTCAAACAGGAAGTTCCGCACGGTGTCGTTGGCGACGATCAAGTCGATCCAGCCATCGCGGTTGACGTCCACTGGAGCAAGTCCCATTGCTTTGCCGAGTGGAACATCGGTGTCGTCGTTTCGTATTTGAATACCGGATGAGGCCGAGACATCTTCGAAAGAACCGTCTCCGAGATTCTTGTAGAGATATGAGTAGGTACCCGAGAAAGCACGGGGTGGTCCGTATGCTCGTGTTTCTCCATCGAGAGTGAAATCTTGGCTCAGGTCGTTCTCTTTGCTCCACGCGACGTAGTTGCAAACGAACAGGTCCAGCAGTCCATCGTTGTTGTAGTCCAGGAAACCACAACTGGTACTCCATGCGTCATCTCCGCCGCCAACACTCGCGTCGCTCGTCACATCCTGAAAACGTCCGTCGTCGTTGCGGTATAGGTGGTTTCGCCCGACGGCAGAGAGAAAAACATCGCTGTCCCCATCATTGTCATAGTCGGCAACCGCGACGCCCATGCCATAAATATTGTCGTTGAGTCCGGCTTCCTCGGATACATCGGTGAATTGAAGGTTGCCGTTTCCCGCGTAGAGCTTGCACGGTGTTTTCGTTTCGTGGCGATCGTCCCAAGGCCAATAGCATGAATTGACAAAGAGAATGTCGAGGTTCTCGTCGTTGTTGAAATCCAAAACAGCCACACCACTGCCCATCGTTTCAGGAAGAAGTCGGTCGCCACATCTCCCCGATTGATGGACGAAATCAATGCCACTTTGTTGGCTGACTTCGGTCATGGTGAGCGAAGGAATCAGGGTTCCCCCGGTTTCGCGGACCTCCGGGAGGGTTACCTCGGTCTCGACCGAATATTGGCGTTCCCGGTTTATGTTGCGGTAGATGAAGAAAGCAAACACGGGAATGGCAACCGCCACAAACAGCATGAGCGATTTGCGGAGAGCTGTTCCGATGACAGCGTCGTTCTCGATGTCTGGGTGATCGTCGGCGAAGTCCGGCATCGTTTGGGGATCGGTCATCGTGTTGTCTGCAACGAACTAGAAAAAATGAATAAGTATTCGGAATTGTGGTCAATTCTGATCCGATTGGAGATCATAAATGACAAGTGACTCGGCGGCTCGGTTGGCGGCCGGGTATCTTCTCCGTGCCGCCGGAATCGCGACTTCGGCTGCGTTGTTGTCCGGTTTGTACTTTGCATGCAGCGTACGGTGATGCTCCGCACGGTCGGAGTCACCGCTCCAGGTGAAGATTTCGGCGAGGTTCGCGTGGGCGGTCACGTTCTCAGAATCGATTTCGAGAACTTGTTCAAATTCCGACTGGGCTTGTGCCAGAAATTTCTTCGCCGTTTCCTCATCGCCTTGAACTTCGGCACGTTGAAAGAGATCCACGAGCGTGAGGCCGAGTTGATTGCGGACCGCGTAATCGAGTGAGAAGTCAAATCCTCGCTCAACGATTTTGGTGTTCAGAACGCTCCGAAGCGACTCGGCCGCGGTTTTCAGGTTCCCTTGTTGCCTGTTCACAACTCCGCTGAGCCAACTGTGGGTCCAGGAAGGTGGTAGCGGATCCATCTCCGCCGCGCGGTGCAACGAATCGGTGGCACCGTCGAGGTCACCTTCAGCGAATTGCACCCGCGCCAAATTAAGCGGACCGTCGTAGCGACCGAGCTGTTCGACCGCGCGAAATGCCTCGGCGGCCTGTTTGAGTTCGGCCTTCCCTTTGAGCAACAACCCGATCCCATAATCGTTCCACCGCTGCCATGTCGGAAAGGCATCTTCGCCTGATGCTGCGTTTTCTTCGTGCGTTTGTTCGTCCATGTATAGCGTGAGCCGATCGCTAGCGATCTCAACGATCGGAAGGTCATTCGGTTCACCCGGAAGACCAATGTCGAGCAAATCCCGTTCGGGATCACGATCTCGGCGAATGTAGTCGAGGTATTCGGTATCAAATTTCCGGTAGAACAGTTTCGCGGTGATCTCGATCGGATCGGTTGAATCGGTAGGAGCTGTGAATCGATAGTGTACCGTTTGCCCGGCACCGGGCGGCATCTGGTGGCTGTATAACGGTGTGAAGATGTCTTGTGCGTTGCGTCGGTTGATTCGGTTCCCTTCCCGATCGAGCATGAATGTGTTGACGAAGTGTGAATCGGGATTGACCGCTTCACGATCGTCTCGATGGCCACTTTTGCCGATCACTTTGCCTGCTTGAGTCGCGGTCAGTTCGATCCAAATCTCGTTCGAGTCGGTCGTGCCCTGTGTGAAGTGATGGCCGAGCGTCAATGTTCGCAGGACGGTTTCGATCAGATACGATTCTCCGGATTCAATTTCCGCCGCGTCATCGAGAGGGGCGATCAATTCACCATCGACTTTGCCCTCTTTCCGCAAACCGAACAGGTCGACTCGCATCGTTCCACGCAAAAACTCGCGATGTCGCTGCACACCTTCCTCGTCGTCCATCCAATAGGCGAGCGCGGTATTGGCACTGGGGAAAAAGTGGCTGTGGACCCCGAGGCCGCTGAGTTCTTCCATGTACTTTGCCCCGAATTCATCCGTGGCGAGAGCCGGCATGTGGCATTCGTTGCAATTGGATTGGGCTTTGGGAGGGTAGTAAAAACTGCGTGCCCCGTGTCCAGAAACTCCCGACAATAAATAGCTGTCGTAGTGATTTTGTCCGCGTAGCCAATCTTTGTAGTTGGTTACCTCGCCGGGCAGCGAAACCTTATGACAAACACTGCAAAACTCTGCTTTCTTGTGGAAAGGTTTCAGCATTTCATGTTTGTGAAACCTCGGCTTCGCTTTGACCATCAAGGAGTTCAAACTTTGCAACAGCGGGTTTTCGCTGTAGGCGAATGGATAATGTTGAGGTTCGGCGATCGTGTAATCCGCGTTTCCTACGTTGCTGTTGACCGATTGAATCGAATGGCAGACCACGCAGGTTAAACCCGCATGTGCGGTCGGATTGTCAACGTCGTCATAGTTCGGGTCATCGAACTCGCCCGAAAAGAACGGGACCGGATCGTGGCAGCCCGCGCACCAACGCGATGCTTGGACAGATCCCATTCGTTCGAGCGAAACTTTTCGGGTCTCTCGAACCGACGCTCGGTAGGCGGGGTTGTTGAAACTGCTGAGCCGGTGAGCACTGTGGAACGCGGAATTTGACAGGTCCTCATGGCAGCGAAGGCAGTATTCGTCGTTCATCAATGTCTCCGCAGCGATGAACTTGCCGGTTGCTGTACGAGCCAATGATGGCTCAAAGTACTTTTCACCCTGGAGTGGTGCTTTGTCCTCGCTAATACGCGGATCGGAAGCTTGGAAGGCGACCATCGCGGCAACGAGAACGGCGGTTGCCAACATCACACGCTTTCCAATGTCCCATTTGATCCGTGGACCAACGAGACGGTGAAGCCAGTACAGCCAGATCACAGCGAGCGGTGCAATCAGGTGAGCCCAATACACGAAACTGCGACTCGTCGGGTCGACGATCGCGATGGAGCCGACACGCATCAGCAACAACCCGGTCACCAAAATCGCGATCGAAACGGCGAACAAGGCATAGCCGATCTTCACTGCCCGGCGGTTCCTCCGCTTGCGACTGCGGACCATGTGCACGATTCCGAATCCGACCGTAGGAACAATCAGCAGAAGCCCCAACCCGACGTGCACCAAGAACATCAACTGATAGAAGTGGTCCTCGTAGATGCGTCCCGTGAAATGCTGCAGCCAAGTGATGGACGTAAGGTAGAGTCCGTTGGCTAGCAAAACGCCGAATAGGATCAACACCACGTGCAACACCACTCGTAGTCTGGGGGTGACCGGGCGAACGGGTGGCGTCGTCGAGGAAACAGTTGGCATTGATTCTGGTGGCTCTCGAAGGCGGGGAACTAACCGTTGAGCATCTAACGCCTCATCTGAGGGCTCTGATTTCGTCTGAAATAAGTTGCGCGGCAATTCTCGTTATAGGCCAATGGCGCGTATGCGCGACAGCGCTACAGAAAACGTTGACGCTTTTGCCGCATTGACAGACTCGAATGGAATGGAGTGACCGATGCTCTTTATTCTAGTCGATCTCTCAACGCCGATATGGTGGTTCAGAGAAGCGTGCAGCTATTTAGAAAATTGCATCGCGGGTGCGTTGGTTTCGCGGTACCAGAATGACCGGAATGTTTGTTTGCGACCGAGATGGCTCTGGTTGAGTAGATTGATCGCGACCGAGTTTGGGTGTTGATCCAATCCCGGTGGGTACTGCGTCATTTTGCGAAACGGAAGTGGTCCGATCTGTTGTCCGGTGAGGGTATTCAGGTCGGCGTCTTTGTCCCAGCCGACGCAGTGGAGGACGAAATCTCGCGTCCATCCTGGAGGCGGTTCTTGCGGGGGTACGGAGAAGCTCAGCCGAATTTCGTCACCACCGCTGATCACCGCCATTCGATCGTCCCAGGTTTGTACCAATCCAGTACACTCACCGTAGACCGACATCTTTCCCGACAACGGTGGCCATCGCGCAGCGTCGGAAGCGTCTTGGTAGTCATAGGTCTCGGGCTGACGCGGCCCCTCTTTGCGACGGCGTGAAAAACCGTGAAACGTCAGTTCAGCCGATTGCAATTCGCAATCGTGGCTCTGGTGATCTGCGGGTGTGGTTTGGGTCACGACTTCGGCAGAGTCCCAATAGATTTGTGCCGACGTACGGATACGAAAACGTGGGTCTTCTGGATTGAGAATTTCACTAACATCCACCACGATTGTTTTCGTTTTGCCGCCGGGGAATCCCATGAACGGAATGACCTGTGACCATTCGGAAGGACTTTCGCTGCTCGGAACCCACACCGATGGAAACTCGATTTTGTCCAATGCAGGGTTCTGGTCAATCTGAATGTTCAGCGATGCGTCCGTGGGCATGATCCAACCGGTGAGGACTAGGTACACCGGTTGAGATGTCTCACCGTGTTGTGACACTCGGTCCGCAAACTGCTCGCCAAAATCGAGATCGATCCAATGCGGTTCGCATAGACCTTGACGCAACCGTCGATCGAAACCTTTGACGAATTGGCGATCTGCATCGGCGAGCAACGAGGTCACGTCGCGCCCCGTCGTATCGGTCGCCGAATGAATCGGGTGCCGATCATCAGACGCGAATGAGAAGATAGTGGGAGTTGCAATATTGCCAGGACCGACCTTTTCATTCGTCCATATTTCGACATCGGAAGGATGGTCCACCGCGGTGAGTTGTACTTCGTCGAAGTAGGCAACCTCCCACAATTCTTCCGTGATGCGTAGTTCGTAGCGTCCGTCCTTGGGGTGGATATTGCTGCCGTCGAGTTTGAGGTATTCCCAGGGACGGTCTTTTGCGACGACACCGTGGGCAACCTGTAATCCGAGCGGGGCCGCCCATAAGCAATCCGTGACGAAGGCAAATTTGTCACCGTCCCACGCATACAAATAGGGGCAGGAACCTTTGAGTGTTTGTTCCTCTTCGACCAATGCGTCAAGCGGCGGGTTCGCAATCGTTTGAGTAAGCCCGTTCGGAAAAATCGCTCGTACACTGCCAACCTGATCTGTCTCGTGCAGTCCGAAATGAGTCGAAGGAGAGGTGACGATCCGGGCACGGTAGTGTGGACCGAACCTTGTCTCCAGGACGCTGCCGATCGCGTAGTGATTCACACGCCCGCTGGCGTTGTCATCGATACCTTTGAACCGGAGATTGATGTAGTGGCCGACAGGTTCAGTGCCGTTGTCGCCCACGAACGCGCCGTCGTCTGTAACAACCGCGACGTCCACCCTACCGTCTCGGTCGAAGTCGGACGGGCAGATTGATTGGATGGCAGTCAGGCCGTCGACCGGTACCCAGGCAGACCAACCCCAGGGGCCGATTCGCGACATTTGATTATCGGCGATAACTTCCATCCATGAATCATTGTCGAGGTCCATGACGGCGTGGGCGGATGCGTCGCAACGACTCGAGATCACCTGTTCCACATTCCAAACTCCGGCATCGGATGTGTGAGTGTAGACAACCGCGGCTGATTCGCTGCCACCGACGACCAAGTCCCAAGAAACATTGCCGTCGACTTCTTCGATCGCAACAAAGTCTGCGTCTCGCACCGCCGGGACGTTCTCGAGATACCGACCACGGAATTGGAGGTGTAGCATGTTCTCCAAAATGCTGACTCGGCCAGACGATTTGTGTACCGAGATGATATCGAGATCGAGATCTCGGTCGACATCGCCGATCGCGAATGCCGACACAGGCGAATCGGCCGCGAACGTGGGGCCTTGGGTTGGCAATTCAAAGAATGTTCGGTTGCCTCGGTTTATAAACATGCGGACGCCATGTTCTCGAGTGCCGAATATCAGATCGAGGTCGCCATCGGCCTCTAAGTCTCCCGCGATTGCGGCGGTGACTCCTTGCACGTCGTTCAAGCCGATGTCGGCTTCAATGGGTTGGAGTCGCTGCTGCGCAGAAGCGTTAGATCGACCGTCGATGCTAACCACTCGGACTCCGTCGTCACCGTAGACGACTAGATGTTGGAAAGTGTCATGGCGAGAACTCGACATCAAATCGTCGCTCGCCGAATCACCTCGATTCGCACGAAGTCGCCCGGGGGCGCTGCTGTCAACGACGAACAGGTCGGTGGCGATGAGGCCCGCTGCATCGATATCCATTTTCGCCGAACCCGCGGACGACCATTGTCCGTCCTCGTTGCGCCACAATCGGAGAACTCCTTCCGAATCGATTCCGGCGAGATCAGTATCGAGGTCCAAATCAAAGTCGATCGGCTGAAGAACGCGAATTGCATCCGAATCGGGAAGTTGGAGCCTTTTGAATTGAGGGAGCGAAGTGCCCTGCTGAATCGATTTTTCTTTCGCGACCGATGCGGCAAGGTCACGGAGCGATGCGAAACTGAGGCGGTCCAACGGATGCGGCATCGCCCGCCTCCGGTCGGTCTTCATGATTTCACTGCTGTTGAGAACGTTGAACCACAACAAATTGCTGTTCTCTGCGGTTTGCCAATCGGCCGAGTCGATTGCCAAAACAATCTCGGCCACCAACTCATCCGGCGTTTTGCCGATGGCTTGCGTGTCAGCGCCGATCAGTGGTTTGATTCCCGACGCCAAGTCGGCTGATCGCTTGATGAAGACAGCTGCTCGTTGATCTCGACTCTCGATATTGAGTCGGGCTGCACGCAGTGCAAAGAAAAGGTTGTCAGGATGGTTGTCCGACAGCGAGCCGAACGCCTTTGCCGCGTCGGCGAGCACGTCTCGAGGCAAACCGTCAATTGGGTCTTCAATCTGTTCGATCACTTTGGCCAAGACACCACCCAAGATCACCGATTGGGGTTGTTTACCGGTATCGCCTTGAACGGATTGCGATAGACGGTCATACACCTCCTTGCGAATCGATTTGGTCATTGACGCGGGAAGCAGCGATGCTTCGTGAAGGTCAACTTCCGCCGCTAACCACTGCGCAATAACAGAGTTTTCCGCGATTGCGGAGTACGCCTCGATTCCTTCCCGAGCGGACGCGATGGCTTCGGGAAGTTTCGATCGGGCTAGCTTTTGTTCTGTTCGTTCCAACGCCGCATTCGTTGCTTGTGACGACAACGAATCGACGCGTAGTACGCGGTTGAGAGCCCGATTGAGAGCGACCGATGCGTTCTGTGGGTCACGATCGTGAAGCGTGTTCCACGCATCGTCGGCATCGTCGAATTGCAGGTTCTCTGTTTTTGCGAGTGCAACGCGAGTGAGTTCCAACCGCTCTGCGTCCGAGGTCGATGTGTTCGAGGCAACGACGTCGGCGTTTTTGTTGTTTCCGTTTTGGACCACCAAAAACGCAACAACCGCCAATGCGACAACGGCCAACAACGCGAGCATCATCGGTCGACGATTCGCTGCTCCGGCCGTCTTCCCGTTTTGGGGTGATGGGGTTGCTTTCTGGCTGGTCGATGCTTTCACGCTGCCGCGAGCTTTCTTCCTGTGCATCCGTTCCTCGAGATAACGTGATTGCGAAGTTGGTCCTCCGGTGGGAGTTTCGCCGGAGGGCTGCAACCTCGACGACGATTAAGAAGATGATAACTCGAAACCGACACCGTTGGCGACGGTGCGTTCGCGGGAAGCCGCTGAGGATGAGACGTCGCCGAGGGGAAAGGCAACGCTCCGCCGCAAATCCACTGACCACTCGGGACGTGGGGCGATCGCTGTATGCGTTGCGCACGGGTGGTCAGACTGTTCACGCGACCGTTCACCTACCGATCGATTGGAATGCCTGCCATCGGCCGTCATCCC
>NZ_ANOH01000015.1 GCF_000346505.1 Aporhodopirellula sallentina SM41 | reverse complement strand
GCCAAACGTTGAAGGTGTGCCCGAAGGGCCTCAGCGTAAAAACCATGTTGTGCGGCGGCGCTGCGAGCGAACGTCAATTCAAATCAAACGTTGTATAACGGCCAGAGTTGATAACGTCACGGATGCGGGAAAAGCAGCAGGTCCCGTAGTCGGCGACATCGCCGGAAGGCATATAGAGCGTGACATTCGGATCGGTGTAGAAAACGAAGTAGGCCCGCAGTGGGTCAATGCACCACGAACGATCAGCAACCATCTGAGGCCAAGGTCGGCGAAACGTGCAACGTTTGAGTATTGATGCGATGCGAGATTCCTGTCGGCGACCAATTGAGGCAAACGAATGCGTGTGATCGCCGGATGATGTGTGTAAGACAATCTGCGTCGCGTCAACAGTTACCGTAGCAACGTCGTGGAACCCATCGACGCGCGACGGAGAAAATGTGACGGGTTGTCGCGGAGGTGGCGCGACGTACTCTGTGGCGGGAGCTTGTGCTGACGGTGTTTTGCCATCGGCCAAATCGAGGAAAGCTGATTCGAGTTCGGATTTGTCCACGATCTCGTCCGCACAACGGAAGGTTTTTACGACACCGCCCTAAACGAAGCGAGCGATACCTGAACTACCGGAAATTGTACCAATGCCAGCGCCCGTTGCCCACCAACGAAGGT
>NZ_ANOH01000014.1 GCF_000346505.1 Aporhodopirellula sallentina SM41 | reverse complement strand
GGCTCACGATGTCGGGATGGTCACCGGAGAGGATGCCGACTCGGAATCGCTTCTTCCGCAACAATTCAATTGTTTCATGGGCATCGGGTTTGAGTGGATCGGAGATGCCGATGACCGCTTCGACGATCCCGCCCACACTGACGAGGATCGGGCTCGATGCCGTGCGCGTGCATTCTTCGATCGCGTCCTGCACTTCTTGACCAAGACCGAATCCTTGATTGCGGAAAAAGCCGGCACTGCCGACCATGATCTCGTGTTGTCCGATACGGCCGACCACACCCTGGCGATCAACCTTCTCAAGGACCGCGTCTGCAGGCATTTCCCGGCCCGATTTCGTTGCCATCCGAACCAAGGCGTCAGCAACCGGATGATTGCATTGGCGTTCGACCGCACCGGCGAGAACGACCGCGGTGGGCGATCCCCAAACCAACTTGCCGTCTGGGCGACCGCTCGTGAGCGTGCCGGTTTTGTCGAACCAGATTGTGCCACCTCGGGCGAGTTGCCCGAATGTGTTGCCGTCGCGAATGAGAACCTTGTGCTTCGCCGCTCGTCCGAGTGACACTGCGATCGCGAGCGGCGTTGCAAGGGCTAACGCACAGGGACAGGCAACAATCAGCAGAGCCGTCGCGTGAGATGCCGCCAGCGACCAACCCTGCGGAGCCCACCAGAGGAACGATCCGGCTGCGAGCAATGAAACAACGACAACAAAGATCCCGCCTACCGAATCGGCAAACTGCACGATCGGGATCTTTTCGCTGGTCGCGTCTTCGACTGATCGCATGACTTTCCCGATACGGCTGTCGCGTCCCGTTGCGATCACCCGAACATCGATCGGTCTTTGTAAATTCAATGTCCCCGCCGAGACCTCTTCGCCTGCACCTGCGTCGACAGGCAGACTCTCGCCGGTCAGCAATGAGCGGTCGATCGAGGTGCTTCCGTCTACGATCTCACCGTCGACCGGTATGTTTTCACCGGCACCGACGCGGACCAAATCGTCCTTCTGCAAAGCGTCTACCAAGACGGTGTCGGTCGTTTGATCAGGGTTCACGCGTGTTGCGTGTCGTGGCGTGATCCGCAACAGCAGGTCAACGGCCTTTGCGGCTCGATGCTGTTGATGAAATTGGATCCAACGACCGATCAGCAACAGAAAAACGAGCACCGCGAGCGAGTCGAAATACAGATGCCCTTCCCCGGTGATCGCGTTCACGGTGCCCACGACAGTTCCGACCGTCAAACCGAGAGCAACCGGCAAGTCCATGTGCGGAACGCGAGTTTTCAGCGACGCCAGTGCACCGGTGAAGAACGTGCGGCCGGGAAACAGCACCGCGGCGACACCCAGACCGGTACCAATCATTCGCATGAAGAAACGGTGTTCGGCGGCCACCCCGTAGGCTTCCCCCGCGTACAGAGCCACCGCGATCCACATTGCGTTGGCGGCGCAGAAACCCGCCAAGGCGATCTGTATCAGATGTCGACGGTTTTCGTTTTGAAAGTGCTGGTCGCGTTCGGTTGAGATTGGTGCGAGTTCGTAGCCGAGTCGGTCGAGTAGTCTCGCGATGCTGCTGAGTGTTGTCGCGGTCGGATCAAAGACGATCCGCATGGTGTGATCGCTCATTTTCACACGAGCGACATTCCATCCTGGTGTTCGCAGAGCAGCGTTTTCGATGAGCCAAGCACATGCGGCGCAGTGCAGGCCATGAACGGCGAGTTCGGTGCTGAGCAAACCGTCGTCTTGCAGTTTCGGTTTGGACGGTCCGAGAAATTCTTCGTTGTCAAAGACGTCGTAGCGTGATGACTGATCCTTCACACGTGTCGATGCACCGCTGCCGAGTTGATCTCGAAGACCATAGAAAGATTCCAGTCCCCATCCATGGATCAACTCGTAGGCGCCCCGGCATCCGTTGCAGCAGAAGATTTCCTCGGCGGGTTGGTCCGCGTAGCTGTCCGACGGTTCGCCACAGTGGATGCACGGACGCGTCACCCGTTCCCGAATTTTATCGGGAGCGTTTGATTGTTCGATCACGGTGAACTCGTCTGCTCTGCCGATGCGGCGTCGTCTGCCGTCTTCCCGGCACAGCACGGCAGCGGGGTTTTGGTGAGTGCATCAATTTGGTCTGCGATCGACGCAGAGGATGTCGAGCAACAGCAGGAACCTCCCGACGCACTGCACGAGCACGCACCACCCTCGCCGCATGCGCAGTTTCCTGAACACGACGTCGCACCGGGGGACTCGCTCTCGCCCGCGAGGTCGAGCGATACCGGCGTTTGGATGTCGGACAGGGAACTCAGTTTCGCAAACCCACGACCGGACGCAGTGATACCGCCGGTGACGATCAGCAACAGTGCGGTCACGACCGGGACAACGCGAACGAACTCATGAGAGAGCGTTTGTGTTCCCGCGATCAAGGCAGTCAGGGCGGGAACGGTTCCCACCCAAAACGCCGCCATCGTGACGCCGCCCATCAACACACTGCCCGTGCCGGCGGCAACGAGTGCGAACAGATACAGCCATCCGCACGGTAGGAGCGTTGTCAGCATTCCCACAGTCAACGCGCGGGCACTCGGTGGCAGGCTGAAAATATAGGGTCGCAGTTTGACCAACACACCACCGATCTTCGAAGGAGTTGGTCCGGTCGCGGCAATTTTGCTCGCAAAGAGCATCGTGCCCAATTTCCACGCGCCGATGAGTACCATCAGGGAACCGGCAACACGCGCGGCGGCGAGTTGAAATCCGAGTGTTTGGCCGCCGACATCGACGAGGCTGCCGATGCCACCGGCGATCAGTCCCGCAATCGTGTACGTGATCAATCGTCCGATGTGATAGAGCGACGTGGACGAAACAATTTGCATTCGCGAAGCACGCTCACCCGCTCCACTCGCCCAGATCGCCAACGGACCGCACATGCCCACGCAGTGCATGCTTCCCATCAGGCTGGCGGTGACGACGGCGGTGATCAGAATCCACATGGACGTTTATTTAATCGTAGGAATGATTTAGACGACGGCGTATACCGTGCGTGCTGTTTTACCGCTGAAACTCAAACGTCTGCGCGATCGTCATCGGCTTGCCCGCGTTTTGAATGTCGAGTTCGACTTCCCACAAACCGTCACGTCCCATGGGAGGCATCGCCATGTAACGGCCTTCGCCGATATTCTCGAGTTCAAACCGTTCGACGTTATCCGCCGCAGCGTGGTGGTACACCTTGGCGAGTATGTTCAGATCGGATACCGGTTGTTGGTTTTCGTCGGCGACAACGAACTGCATCGCTCGTTTGCCTCGGCCGTCGGCAACATCCGAAACCTCGAGGTTCACGTCCCATCCGAGCCTCGCCGCTTCATTGCTCGCCGCTAGGGACGCATCCCAGTTCAATGCCGCTTGGTGATAGTCGGGCACCACCGCGAGCGCCGGGTCGCCGATGGCGAGTTTCAGGGCGGTCCCGAGGATCGTGCACTGAATCGCGAACAGCAAGAGCACCAGTCCGGTGTAAAACCGTTTGGCACTGCGTTCGGCTTTCACTTCGGTTTCGTTCTTGGGTTTCAATGTTATGCCAGAGAGTGAGTTGTGTGGATGAGGCCCGAATGAGTGCGATCGCTAACGCGGTCCGAGAATCTTGAAGTCGATTTCGTCGGAATGGTCGCTTTCGTCACGAACAACCATGGTTGCTTGGGTGTTCCCTTTTCCTCGCGTCAGCAATGGTTTGAACTCAACGCTCAGCGGAACGAGGACGTTGCCTCCGGGAGGCAGTGAGAGCAATTCCTGTTGAATCACCTCAAGCGTAACGCCTTCCGGTTGGTCGATGGTGATTGTGTAATTCTGGTCGTCGTGCGTTCGGTTGACCAATCGTAATTTGAACGAGTTGTTCACCGAGCCATTGTTGTTGATCGAGAATGGCGCGCCTTTGCCTCGCAACAATCTCGCGTCAAAGCCGACTTTGCTAGAGACCGCGTAGGCGAAACCGCTCATCACCGCGAGGAGAATGATCGGGTACACGATGGTTCGAGCCCGCAGTAGCTTTTTAGGCTTTCTCGCAATCTCGTCTTGCGAGCTGTATCGGATCAAACCGGTCGGCAGGCCTACTTTCTCCATCACGCTGTTGCACGCGTCGATGCACTGCGTGCAATTGATGCACTCCATCTGCAAACCGTCGCGGATATCGATTCCCGTCGGGCAAACCACGACGCACTGATTGCAGTCGACGCAGTCTCCGGCGGGTTTGCTCGACGGACGCTTACCTTTCACGCGGGGTTCGCCCCGCACGGGATCGTACGCGACGATTTTCGATTGTTCATCGAGCATCACCGATTGGAAGCGACCGTATGGGCAGGCGATCAAACAGAGTTGTTCTCGGAAGATCAAAAAGTCAAACAGCATCAATCCGGTGACCGCTGCCATGACCAGGAACGCCGACGGGTGTTCCAGCGGGGACATTCGCACCCATTCGGCCAACCGATCGGTACCAACGAAGTACGCGAGGAAGGTATGCGCGAGAAACATGCACAGGACCACGTAGACCGCGATGCGTGCGACCGAACGAATGCCGCCCATGTTGGCTTTCGGTTTTCCACCTTTTCCCGAGGTTCCTTCAAAGAAGCGATCGATGGGGCGGAAGAGAAACTCCATGTACACCGTTTGGGGACAGGCCCATCCGCACCACGCTCGGCCGGCGATCGCGGTGATCAACACGATCGTGATGAACACCGACAACATTCCGAACGCAAGGATCAGCGTGTCGGTGGGATAGAACGTCTTGCCGAGTACCGTGAGTTGGCGTGACACGAGGTCCAGTAGTACGACCGGCTTTCCACCGATCCGCAAGTGTGGGATGGCCACAAACACGACCATCAGGATGTAGGCAACAACGCGACGTTTTTTCCACCAATCGCCCATCGAAAGTTTGGGGCGGAGCCATCGCCGACTGCCATCGCGTTCCAACGTACTCAGAACGTGTTCGTCGGGCGTCAGCAAAGCATCGTTGCTGGGGGCCGTCTTTTCAGACGGTGCTGCTTGGTTCGCGTGCGAGTGGTGGCTCGCGTCGTCGCGGTGGTTTTTTGAGTCACCGCTACAGGAACAATCCCCGCACTTCCCGCAGCCGCTCTCGTGGCTAGATGAACTCTTGCCGTTGGGGCCGATGGGGAGGGAGAATGCGTCGCTCATTGGACTACCAATCATGTGAGAACGGAATTCGGGCTGCGGGGAAAGAGCTCCCCGCAGTCCTCATTCCAAAAACTATTCTTCAGAGGATTCGGGCTCCGCCGCATCCTCACTACTCGCCGAGGGTTCAGGCCATGGCGGAATCGTTTTGCCTTCGGCGCCTCGTGGTCCTTCGAGGTTCTGGCCTCGCATGCTGGCAACGTATGACGAAACCAGAACGATTTCGTTCGGGTGCAAACGGTTAGACCATTTCGGCATTGCTCCCGCGGCCGCGCCGTTGTTGATGACCTTGGCGATGTCTTCGATCGTTGTGATGTTCTTGAAGTACTCGTCGGTCAGGTTCGGGCCAACTTTGCCCTGGCCGTCGCGGTCGTGACAGGAAACGCAGTGTGTTTGGAAGACGATTTTTCCAACACGGAGCCAGCTGTCTTTGCCCATGTATTCCACGAGCGTGGCTTCGGTGGGTTGCAGTTCGCCGATCTCTTCAAATTGCAAACGGGTATTCGCCGCCAGTGCAACGCCGTAACCGTCCTCGATCGAACGTCCGGGAGTCCCGCCGTGATAGTACAGCCAATAGAACGGGCAGAACGCGATCGTCGCGATGAACAACCACTTCCACCAACCCGGCAATGGGTTGTCAAATTCTTCGATACCGTCGTACGCGTGATCAGTCTTCGGTGCGTCGTCGACGATCGGTTGGTTTTCGGGGTGAGACGAACTCATTGACGCGGGTCCTCCACTTGATCGGTCAGTGGAATCGAGGCGAAGCGATCCGAGGCGTTTTGGCTCAGACGCATCGTTCCGTAAGTGATCGTGGCGAACGCGATCACGAAGAGTGCCAGGGCCCATTCGGCACACGCTGAATAATCCAACGCACAAACTAAGTCTTTAATCATCCGTTTTGATTCTCGTTCGAGAGGAATTGGTTGGTTTGGTTAATCTCGGACTCAACCCGAGGTCGAGAGGAGTCCGAGCGTGTGAAAGGAATGAACCTCAATTAGTCGACCTGCGACGCGTCGGATTCCAGCATCGCAACGTCGGTAGTTTCTTCGGCAGTGGCCTCACCGTCCGCTTCGGCGGGGACTTCCTCCGTCACCTCTTCGGCAAACAAGTCGATGCCGACACGTTGAAGGTAGGCGATCAACGCGACCGCTTGCTTCTCGTAGGTTTTCGCCGGACCACCCTGCTCAACAATTTCCGCCGCGATCCGTTCGGCTTGTGCCATTGCGACTTCGGCGGTGTTGTTGAGTTCTTCGTCGGTGTATTCGGCGCCCAGGTAGGCGGCTGCCTTAACGTGTGGGGCGATCGCGTCATACTTCATGTCTTCGGTCAACAAGTGTCCGTAGCTGGGCATGACCGATCCGGGAGAAACGTTTTCCGGATTCTCAAAGTGTGTCCAGTGCCAAAAACTGCTCTGTTTGCCGCCTTCCCGTGCGAGGTCGGGACCGATTCGGCGACTACCCCACTGGAACGGACGGTCGTAGATCGACTCGCCTGGTTTGCTGTATTCACCGTAGCGTTTCGTTTCCGAAACCATCGGGCGAATCATCTGCGAGTGACAGTTGTAACAGCCTTCGGAGACGAAAATATGACGTCCGGCGAGTTCCAACGGCGTGTACGGTTTGACCGTCGCGATCGTTGGAACGTTGGTGCGAATCAAGAACGTCGGGATCGCTTCGAACAACGTTGCCACGAGCACCGCGAATGTCACCAATACGGTGAACTTCACTGGCAAACGTTCCCACGTTCGGTGCCAGCCCATGCGGCCGAAGATGTCGAGTTTTTTACTCATCTCCAACACGGGAGCACCTTCGAGGTTGCTCGTTACTTTCGGTTCGGTGACGTTGTATTCCTTCGTTAAACGTGGTGCCGAGATGACAGGCACTTCGTATTGCGACGGACGGCTCATCCAAGTCATCAAGGCGTTCAGACCCAACATCAACGTACCGCTGACATAGAGAAGTCCACCGACGACTCGCAACCACCAAAGAGGCACGATCGATTGTGTTGTTTCGACGAAGTCCGGATACATCAGGTGACCGGTGTCATCCATCGCACGCCACATCCAACCTTGCATCAAACCAGCGGCATAGATCGGGATGATGTAGAGGAGGATCCCGAGGGTTCCGATCCAGAAGTGAAGGCTGACGAGTTTGTCGCTCCAGATCTTCGTTTGGAAAATTCGCGGCAGCATCCAGTACAGCATGCCGAACGCCATGAAGCCGTTCCAACCCAATGCACCGGAGTGCACGTGAGCGATCGTCCAGTCGGTGTAGTGGGTGAACGCGTTGATCGCTTTGACCGACAGCATCGGGCCTTCAAACGTGCTCATGCCGTAGAACGTCACGCCGACGACGAAGAACTTCAAAACCGGGTCGGCGGCGACCTTGTGCCAGGCTCCACGGAGCGTCAGCAAACCGTTGATCATCCCACCCCAACTCGGCATCCACAGCATCAAACTGAACAACATGCCCAGTGTGCTCGCCCATTCAGGAAGGGCCGTGTAGTGAAGGTGGTGAGGGCCAGCCCAAATGTAAATGAATACCAAAGACCAGAAGTGAATAATGCTCAGCCGGTAACTGAAAACCGGACGATCGGCTGCTTTGGGGAGGAAGTAATACATCAACCCGAGGAACGGCGTCGTCAAGAAAAACGCCACCGCGTTGTGGCCGTACCACCACTGCATGAACGCGTCTTGCACACCCGCGTAAACCGGCACACTGGCGAACCAACCGATCGGCACTACAAGGTTGTTAAATACGTGCAACAACGCGACCGTGACGATCGTCGCGATGTAGAACCAAAGGGCAACGTACATGTGCCTTTCGCGACGATTGATCAACGTCATCAGGAAGTTGCCGCCGAAAATAAACAACCAAACAACTGCGATCAGGATATCGATCGGCCACTGCAGTTCGGCATATTCACGGCTTTGTGTGATCCCGAGCGGCAGCGTGATCGCGGCGAGCACAATGATCAGTTGCCATCCCCAAAAGTGCATCCGGCTCAATGCGTCGCTCCACATCCGAGCCTTACACAGTCGCTGCGTGCTGTAGTAAACGGCCGCGAAGATCGCGTTGCCTGCAAAGGCGAAGATCGCCGCGTTGGTGTGTAGCGGTCGCAGACGTGCAAAGCTGAAATACTCCAGCCCGCCTGCCATTCCCGGCAAAATCAACAGCACGGCTACCAAGAGCCCCGCGAGAGTCGCCACGATCGCCCACACGATGGTCGCCGTAGCAAACATACGCACGATCGAATCGTCATAGCTGAATTGTTCCATGCGACCTGAATCGGTCGCGCCATGGCTTTCGACTGCCCCGCCCTGCGGTGCATCGGTCGACGTCACTGTCGCCATCTTTTTCCTCTGAGTCGGTACGAAAAATGGCGCCAACTTTGACGCCAACTATGGAGTGTGCAAATACGACGGTTGCGTGGTCGCGCGATTGCTCGCCACGGTTACAACAATCATGGTGCCAAACGGCAAAATTCTACCCGGCTTTTCGATCGCCATACAACGTTTGTGACACAATGCACGTGTATGAGCCGAATTAAGTGTGCCTGCCGCACATCTCACCCGACAAAATCATGCGAGCGAATACGCACGGGATCGCTTCTTCTGTGCGAGTTTGCACGCCGTGAAGCCAGTGGAGTGACCGTTGAGGCCACATAGCAGAAGATAACGCGCTTCACTGCTAAAGGAAGTCGCAGAGTCATTTCGTCGCAGGCGATTCTGCCGCGTCGTAACGTGTGGCAATTGAGCGAGTCGGTGTGCTTCCGAGGCACGCTACATCGTGCGATGAGACGTGCGGTAAAACGTATCGGATGCCTACCTAATTACCGTAGCTACATTCGCCCGGATTCAGGCCACCGAAGTCGGGCGACATCGGCTGCATCGTTTTGAAAAAACGCTCTAGCCGCGGATCTTCAGGAAGCCGCTGATGACGACAATCGCTGCGGCTAAGAACACCACGACGCCGATCCACTTTGACTTGTTCGCACGCATCGAATCGAACCGAGCACTGCGTCCGACGAGCACCGACGCGAAGAAGAAGATCGCAAAAGCCATCAACATCTTGGCTCCGAGCAATCCGTGGTACAGCCCGTCGCCCTTGTGGTTCGGTATCGCACGAAAGTAATTGTAGAAACCGCTGATCAAAAACAACGCGATACCGCCGTGGATGAATCGTTTCCATCGCCCATTGATCGCCAAGGCGAGCTGTTTGTGGGCTTCCTCGGGCAGCGTTTTTGCACTCGGCAGCAGCACGAACAGCGTGAAGACACTGCCGCCAACGAGTGTGATCGCGGTCGCAATGTGAACGATGCGAGAGAGCGTGTCGATTAACAGCATGAGTCGTGGCCTTTAGCGAGCGAAGAGCGTTTACAGCGCGAGCGAGTCGGGAAGGTTCAATCCGCAATGGTTGCCGGGTTCAATGAACGCGAGCCGTGTGATTCCGTAGGCTCGGATGTCCCAATCGCCCGGTGGCAGATTATCCGTGTCAAACGTGTAGTCCGTCTCGGCAACGAGGATGCTGCCCGGAGGAGCGTGCCGCTGGACTCGAGTGATGATTGTGCAAAGTTTGGGGTAATATTCCGGATCCGTCCAAAACCGATACGGCGGGCTGAGGAACACGACCCACGGTGTGTCATCTCCGTCGGAAACGGCGAGCAATCGATCGGCGACGGTAAACGCGTCCGCGGTCAGCAGCGTGAACTTGGAATCCAGATCGAGCGAGTCGACCGTCTTGCGGATTTGGTCGGCGGCTCGACGCATCGGTTCGACAGCGACGGCGCGGATTGCCCCGCGGCTGATCGCTTCGAACGCGAGCACGCCTGTGCCTGCGAACAGGTCAAACGCGATCGTGCCTCGTACACCACGTCCGAGAATGTTGAACAGGTTCTCTCGAACACTGTCGCGCATCGGGCGGGTGAACTCTTCACCGTGATAAACGACCGTGCGGCCTCCCATGTCACCACCGATGATTCGGAGTTTCGTGGGTTTGGTTTTCGACCCCGGTTTTGCACCGGGCTTCCCCGGCGGGGTTTTTCTTCCGCCCGGTTTGGCTTTTCCGCCGGTCTTGGATTTCGACTTCATCGTGACTCGATTTCGTGTTGAATTCTCGGCGGTGGATCAGTGCCAATCTAACGGAGCCTGCCATGCGGCTTTGGCTTCGTCGATATTGACTTCGAGAATCGATTCGGAACCGTCTCGGATGGATACGTTGCCATCGGATGTGACTTCGCCGAGGCGTGCGATAGGAACGCCGGCGGAGGCGAAACGGTTGACAACGGCGTCCACGTTCGTCGGTTCCACTTCGATCAAGAACCGAGTGTTGGACTCGCTGAATAACACTTCCGCGGCGCTGAGTGGTTGGCTGTCTTCGCCCACGTCATCGCGAGGAACATCGTCGATCGCGATATCGAGACCGAGGCCTCCGGCGAGCGCCATTTCGGTGGCGGACACCGCGAAACCGCCTTCGCTCAAATCGTGACAGGAACGAATTTCTCGTTCCTTGATCGATGCGTGCACGGTCGCAAAGACATTCTTCGCGTAGAGCGGATCGACCTGCGGGACATCGCCGCCCTTCTCGTCTTCGACCAGGCTGTAGTGAGAACCGCCGAGTTCCCGCCGGGTGCGACCGACCAGCAGCAGCACGTTGCCGGCTTCTTTCAGGTCCATCGTGACCGCGGTGCGGACGTCGTCGATTTGGCCCATCGCACTGATCAGCAAGCTCGGAGGAATCGCGATCGTTTGCTTTTCGCCGTCGTCGCCGAAGTAGCTGAACTCATTGTTCAGGCTGTCTTTGCCGCTGACGAATGGGGTTTGCAACGCCACGGCCATGTCCTGGCACGCGATCGCGCTGCGGACGAGCGACCCGAGCGTTTCCGGTCGATCGGTGTAGCCCCAGCAGAAGTTATCGAGAATCGCAACTTTCGATGGATCGGCGCCGACCGCGACCGCGTTTCGCATCGCTTCATCGATCGCCGAGGTCGCCATGTGGTACGTGTCGAAATCACCGTAGTGCGGGTTCATGCCGCAGGAGATGACCAACCCTCGGTAGCTGTCGAGTTTGGGACGAACGACCGCCGCATCACCTGGGCCGTCGCACTGCGGACCGACGAGTGGTTTGACGACGCTGCCGGCTTGGACCTCGTGATCGTATTGGCGAATGACCCAGTGTTTGCTTGCCACGTTGTAACTGCCGAGGATCCCGAGCAGCGTTTTGCGGTTGGCATCGGCGGCGCGTTTTCCGATCGACAGCGACGTCGTCACCGGTGGATCGTAAACGGCGTCACGAATTACCGGTGGGCGACCGTCGTGCAGGAACGACATGGAGACGTCGCCAACGGTTTCGCCTTGATAGGTCAGTTTCAAACGACCGGTTGGAACGAATCGCCCGATCGTCGCCGCCTCAACACCCTCGCTCTCGCACAGGTCTTGTAGTTCATCCCATTTCGATTCAGGGACGGCGAACACCATTCGCTCTTGAGCTTCCGAAATCCAGATTTCGGTATAGGTCAAACCGTCGTACTTCAGCGGTGCTTTTTCCAACCAAACTTCCGCGCCGAGTTCCTCGCCCATTTCGCCGACGGCACTGCTGAAGCCGCCCGCACCACAGTCGGTGACGGCGTTGTATAGGCCGCGATCGCGAGCCTGCAGCAACACGTCGAGCACCATCTTCTCGGTGATCGCGTTTCCGATTTGCACCGCACCCCCGGAGAGCGATTCGGATTCGCTGGTCAGTTCCGCGCTGCTGAACGTCGCCCCGTGAATCCCGTCGCGTCCGGTACGTCCGCCCACGGCCACGATCAGATCGTTTGCCTTGACTTCTTTCTCTTCCATGCCGACCGGGATGATTCCGACGTTGCCACAGTAGACCAGTGGATTGCCCAGGTATCGACGGTCGAAGTAGACGGCGCCGTTGACGGTCGGGATGCCCATTCGGTTACCGTAATCACGGACCCCCGAAACCACGCCCTGGATCACGCGGCGTGGGTGCAGGACACCGGGGGGGAGTTCGTCCGGTGTAATGTCTGGTTGCGCAAAGCAGAACACGTCCGTGTTGCAGATCGGTTTGGCGCCCATGCCGGTACCCATTGGGTCTCGGATCACGCCACCGATGCCGGTGTTGGCTCCGCCGTATGGTTCCAACGCCGAAGGGTGGTTGTGCGTTTCCACTTTGAAGCAAACGTGGTCCATCTCGTCGAAGGTAACGACACCCGCGTTGTCTTTGAAAACACTCACGCACCAATCATTATCGCCGAGTGTGCGGCGGATGGTTTGGGTCGCCTCAAAGATCGTTTCTTTGAGCATGTTGTTGTACTGGCGTTCGTCGCCGCCCGGCGTTCCATCGGCCGACGGTCCGCGGTAGTGGATGCGGCCCGCGAGCGTTTTATGGCTGCAGTGTTCCGACCATGTCTGCGCAATCGATTCGAGTTCGATATCGGTCGGGTCGCGATCGAGTTGTACGAAGTGGTCTCGAATGGTCTGCATTTCGACCAAGGTTAGGTAGAGTTGACCTTCCTTGGACAGTTTCTCGAGCCCCTCGTCGTCGAGTTCGCGAATAGGGACACGCACCAATTCGAACTCGCCTTGTGACCCGACGCCGAGGCGGTCCATGTGCAAAGGGCCGACGACGTAGGTTTCGATCGAGTCGTTCGAAAGGGCGCGGCGGCAGACCGCTTCGAGGCCGCTTTCGTCGACACCGGAGATCCAGTATTTGCGGAACGTCTTCACCGCACCGGCGTCGAGACCGCTGTCGGCCAGGGCACCTTGGGTACTCGCAGCAACGGGATCCATCACCCCCGGTTTGCTCATCACGTGAACCAGATGGGGTTGTTCCTCGATACCTTTTTCGGCGAGCGATTCCATCAACGATTCAGGCGGTTCGGAAAGAGGATCTTCGAGCGAACCGTTGCCGTTGCCGGCCGACAAGCGACCCACGACGGTTCGTTCGGTGACCGCGTCGGCGAGCAACGTGGCTGCGATCTGTTGGGCCTGCTCGTCGCTGATTTCACCTTCGACGAGGTATCCACGGGCGGCAGCAATCGTGAGGTTGTCGCCGAGCCCGAGTTGGTGGATCTCGTCAGCGGTTTGCAATCCCATCCGATCGATTTGCTCGGGAGCCGGATGAATATCGATTTGCCAAAGCGGCATGGCTGGAAACTCTCTGGGAGGGGGCTACGTTGAAAATGGAGCTTGAGTGTTAGACGTCGGTCTGTGTGGAGGGAGCCGATTCGCGTTTTTCGCGTGCGTCACGAAGAAACTTCGTCAGTGATGGGGCGTCGCCGGTCCGGACGATATGGATCAGGTCGGCGAGCCGAACGGCGGTTTGTTCGAGCGTGTCGAGGATCGCCTCGCGGTTCTCGGAAACGATCGCGGTCCACATCCCTTCGTCACCGGCGGCGATGCGGGTCGTGTCGAGCCATCCGGTGCCCACCATCGGTATCGCTTCAGCAGGCAGTTGATTAGCGACGAGCGATGACATTAAGTGTGGCATGTGCGAGGAAATCGCCAACAGGTCGTCATGCCGCCGCGGTGACAAATGCACGATCCGGCCACCCGTCGACTCCCAAAATTGGGTGACGATGTCGACCGCGCCGGGGGCTTCGTGGCCCGACTCGGTGATCACAATCGGTTTGTCTCGAAACAGGTTACCGCAGGCGTGATCCAGGCCGGTTTTTTCGCTGCCGGCGATCGGGTGAGCGGCCACGAAACGCGCGGCGGCTTCGGGGACTCGATTGACCGCCTCGACGATTTGGAATTTGGTGCTGCCCACATCGGTCATCAGAACGCCCGGACATTGTTTGGCAATTTCGATCACGTAGTTCGCGATGCGGTCGACCGGCGTGGCGATCAATACGAGATCTGCCTGCGAGGCGGCTTCCACTGGGTCCGCGGTCACGGTATCGACGACCCGGTTTTCGATCGCGTTTTGCCGGGTTTCTTCGCGTCGGGCACATCCGATGACGCGAATGCCGGCATCGCCAGTGTTTTCGCGGACCGCCTTCGCGACACTGCCACCGAGCAGACCCAACCCGACCACGGCGATCGTACCGATCGAGGCGTCAGAGAAGTCGGCGTGGGGAGCAGGCGTATTCACAAGCGGCAGAATATCGCATCGCTCGCGGTCTGCTAAGTGGGAGAGTCCCGCGGGAAAGACACGCCCGGCTCTCGGTGCCGGGGCTCACCAGCCGAAATGCCTGGACGCAGGCGACCGGAGTTCTGCCGGAGCCGACCACCGATTCCGCCGGCGCCTCCGAAAAGCCCGCGGCGACGGCTTCTGTTTCTCCAGTTCCTATTGCTTCGGTTGAATTTGAACAGGCGACTGCAGATAGGCGATCAGGTCCGCAATTGCCTCGTCGTCGAGCGGTTGCAGCAGCCCGGATGGCATCGGTGAGTGATCGGTCGCGAACTCACCTTCGACTTCGTCGAGCCCGAGTGTTTCGGTTCGCGTTGCCGATGCGATCGTCAGGGTCCTGCGGGTGCGTTGTGTGATTAGGCCGACGAGGAGGCGTCCGTCGTTGGTCAGGACTTTGGTCGCGCGATAGTCGGCCCCGACCACCGCGTCCGGGTCGACAATGTTGCTCAGTAAATACTCCAGGTTGCCGCGCTGCGCCCCGGTCAAGTCAGGCCCGACCTGTTCACCGTTTCCGAACATCCGGTGACAGGACGCACACGCACGATCGAATAGCACGCGACCGGCCGAGCGATCGGCTCCGCGAATCCTCTCCGGCGTCAAGAGTTGGGTGAGCCGCTCGATCTCTTTGGTTCGCTCTTGGGAAGTTTCGCGAACGCGTCCCCAGGCCGTTTCGACGCGTCGACTGAGGTCGGCATCACCGAGGCTCGTCAACACGCGGATATCCGATGCGGTCAACGCCTCCTTGGGCAGTTTGCCTTTGTCGAGTCGATCGACGAGCGCCAACGCAAACGTCTTCCGCGTGCACAACAGCGCGATCACATTGGGACGCAGCGGGGCACGAAAACGGCCGTAGTTGTCCAGCAGTAATTCCGCAACGAGTCGATCGTCGATCGTTGCCAGCGATTCCGCCGCCGCAAGGTTCACGTGGGGGCTCGCCACCAGTGGTCGAGCCGATCGGATGATCGCGTGAGCAGAGAGGGATCCGGCGTGGTCCGATTCATGCAGGCTCGCGACAAGTCCTTCCAATGCGTTCAGCCGCGTCGTCAAGTCAACGGACTTGTCGTTAAGCGTCGCGAGCATCTCCTCCGGGCTCAGCCCCTCGCCAAAAAGCGTGTCGAGTCGATTGATAAGGTTCGGCGTTGCGATGTCCGTGCCCGCAATCCGGTGTTTGAGTTCACCCCAGGTCGGCGGCGTGTCGGCTCGGCGGATTCCGACGATCCCTTGCTCGATACCAACAAACATTGCCTGGCACCAATTTGCGTTGGGGGCGGGTTGTTTGATTTTGAGCAAGGCCGTTTCGATCAAGCCGTTGAATGCGTTCGGCGAGGTTTCGACCTGTTCGGCGATGCTGCGTGATAGGTACATTGTGAGTTCAGGGACTTGTGACGCCGAGGCAACCGCGACCATTTCGTCCGGGTGCGTTTGGGCGCGGCTCATCACGCCGTACCACATCATCTTCGGGATGTTGTGATCATTGATGTCTTGGGTGCCGCTGAGTTGCAACAGCTTGATCGCCGCCGCGGTTCGTTGGTCGATCGGCAATCGCTGCAATGTGGACGCGAGCGTCAGGCGGATCAACGCGGAGTCCTCTGCTCCCATCTCCCCAAACATTTCGACGAAGGTCTTCGCGTCTTGTTCGATCCGTGACCATGCCGCCTCGCACTGTTCGTGAGGTCCATAGACATCGTCAATCGGCCACTGCTGCGTCAAACTGCGGATCGCGGCAGCGCGGACGTGTTCGGAGGGATCAGAGAGGAAGGCAGCAAATTCGGCTGTCGGGGATCCTTGTTCGAAACCAGCAAGTCCGCCGAGGTTGTCGAGTGTCCAAAGCAAGCGGCATCGCAGCGATGGGGCGGTATCGGGGGTGTCATCCCGAGAGGCGTCCGGCGATCCGCTTCCGCTAGAGAGACCTGCTTTTGCACGAAGAATGTGCACGGCGTCGAGGCTGACGCTGCCACGGGCATTGAGTTCGCGAAGGCGCAAGGCGGCGTGGTGACTGAACCATCTTTCGTTGCCGCAGACGAGGTCAATCAACGCGGATGGCTCGTCGCTTGCGAGTTGGCTCATGCGTTTCTCACGCGTCTGCGAAGCCGCCTGCAGCTCTCGGTCGGTTTGTCTTGCAGTGATTTTGTAGATTCGTCCGCTGTTGCGATGCACTCCGGTGTGCTCATGGCACTCGCCGAGATCGCTCCAGTCCAACACGAAGACGTTTCCATCGGGGCCGGCTGACAGTTCCATGCCACGGAACCATTCATCGTCACTGAGGAA
>NZ_ANOH01000013.1 GCF_000346505.1 Aporhodopirellula sallentina SM41 | reverse complement strand
ACTCGCCGGACGGCCCGTGGACTCCCGCCAACCAATTCGTGATTCCGAACGGTCCGGAAGGGGCATGGGACCAGTACTCGATTCACGACCCATACCCTCTCGTCCACGATGGTAAAAATCTACATCTACTACAAGTCGGACTTTGGCAAAGCACCCGACAAGGTGCGAATGCAGGGACTCGCGATCGCCGACAATCCGCTGGGGCCGTTTAAAAAACACCCCCTCAATCCGGTCATCACATCAGGCCACGAAACGTCACTGTTCCCATTTCGCAAAGGTGTTGCGGCAATGGTCTACAAGGACGGTCCGGAACACAACACGATCCAGTACGCCGAAGACTGGGTGAATTTCGAGATCGCATCCATCACCGAATTGATGCCCTACGCCGGCGCACCATACGTCGCCGATGCGTTCACGAACACCCAAGACGGACGCGGCATCACCTGGGGATTGGCACACTTCATCGGAATGGGTAAACGAGGCGAATACCACTCGATGTTGGTGCGATTCGATTGCGATCTCAGCCTCGACGTTCATGATCCGACAATGAAGCAACACCGGGTTAATCATAAACCGGATGTCTACTTCCGCCAGGGACTCAACAAAGCCCAACGTGATCGCATTGAAAAGCAAAACGCGGAACTGACCGGCGAATAGCCGCATCCGACGGTGCAAACGATGCCGGCGTAGCGAACCTCGCCAAGAGTTTCCGTGTGATTGGGTGAGGGTAGCTTTGCCGATCGTCTTGCCGACTTTCGCTGCACGACAATCGCCAAATTTGAATCATGCCTTGCGAATGAACTCGGCCGCGTAGCTTCTCACTTCGCTTCCGTTGAGAACGTGGACCATTCGCAGTTGCTGGACCTCTTCGTCACTGAACGAGGTCATCGGCACGTGCACGAGTTGCTTCTTGAAACGTCTCGCCAACCGTCGCCATCCGGCTCCCGGTGGCAGGCTGCTCATCAGTGCGATTTGCCGACCACGAGAGTGCAGACATGCCGCCGCGATCAGACGCTCCTCGAGTGTTTCGGTGAAGTTCAATCGACGGTCCATCCAGATATCGGGGATCGGCACCGGAGGATACAAGAACATCGCACCGCCGTAGGTTCCCATTCCGATGCCAGGACCAACCATCTCTTTCGTGAAGTCACTCGCGAAAAACGCCAGCGTCGACTCCCATTCATGTTCGGCAAACCAAGTCGTCCGCCACGGGTAATCACGAGGATCCGCCGGTGAATCGAACAACATCAAACACGCGTCGAGCTTCCCGCGGCTCGGCGGAATCACTCGCACGTAGATTTGTTTCTCGTACCAGTGTCGCAACGTGTCACGGATATCGATCCCGTCCTTCACGCTGGTCGTGAATTTCTCCGTCCGAGCGAGATCTTGCCCCATGATCGCTTGGGCACGTTCGCATACTCGATTGCGCAGCATCTCGATGCGTTCATCCTCAGGCGGATAACTGCACTGCGAGTACGGGTTCCAACCGTATTCCCATCGGGTCCGTTCGTCTTTCGTCGGTCGCCGTTGCAACGATAGCGTTTGCCAAGTCAACGGCGGCCCGGGCAGTCGACTGACGAGAGACACGATTTCGCCGTCAGGCAACCGACCTTGATCGATACCGAGAGTCACATCGTCAGTGCCCGGAAGATCACTCTCCGGCGACGGCCAATCCGGAAAATCGTCCGCCCCGTGCAGACTGGATTCTTTGTTGAACGGATTTTCCTTCGCATCGTCATCGAACGACGGAGGAGAATTTTCATCGAACTGCTCGTGCAGAGGAATGTCGGACGAGTCGGTCTCCGGTCGGTGATCCGCCTTTTCGAGCCCCGACGTGTAGACGGATCGTTCCAATCGATATTGGCTGGCGGTTTCGGCGACGTGCAGCGCGTATTGATCACCGAGAATTTGTTGACACGCGGTGACGATCGTGACCATGTCGGGGGTCATTCGTCGGTGAACGAGCGACAGGTTGCGAATGTATTTCAAACACTTCGACAACAGCAGCGGCGTCACCCGACGAGCACGATTCTTGAACTCATTCATGTAGCTCTGTTTGGCCGCGATGAGCAGTTCTTTCACGCCGTCGATTTGCAGGTTGGCGTCTTCCTCGAGTTCCCGACGTGCGCGTTCGTACAGAGCGGTGATGAACGGCAGCTCACCGAATAGGAACAACAACGTTTTCGGGTCCACCGAATAGGTCTGCGGGACCGAGACGTTGTCATGTTCAAACGAATCGACATCGCGTCCCTTGCCCTCACGCAGCAACCGGTGTGCTTCACGGATCCACGGCCAATCGAGAACACTCGTGACGAGCAACGTTTGGTCATATGTCTGACTCAACCGCACGAGTCGCGCAGCCATGTAAGCCATTCGTTCGCGAGTCTGATCGTCGCTCGGCCGTGGGATGCTCGGCAGTACCGCGGCGGCAAACTTTTCGCAGTGCACGTGTCGCACCGCGTAGGGGTCGGGCATTACCGTCGAGAACGGTTGGAAATGATTGGTTTCCAAGTCAATGAACGCACGCGGGATGTGTTCGCCCATCGCCGCTCGGATCGCCATGATGACGCCTTGGCACGGATCGATCGGGACAAAGCTCGATGCGATCTCATCGAGCCCGTCGTCATCGTCGAAGTCGTCCGGATCCGTATCGCCATAGCTGCCTTGGAACTCTGCCGACGCGTCGTACGTCGACTCGAACGTCGGAGCCGGTTTCTGGATCACGATCGACGGTTTGGGCAGGTCCAGGACCGCTTGCTCGACCGATTCCTGAAACGATTCAGGTAACGAAACTGCCACGCAGTCGAAACGGTGTTCGAGCAAGAACCGACGCGTCAGCCAGGCGAACTGTCCGCTGCCGTGGATGATTGGGAGGATCGTCGTATGATCATCGAGCCGCAATAGCGGCGGCACGTCGGTGGGTCCGCGATTCATGGCGTCAAACTCGGTTCGTCGCTTGCCGCCGCGATCACTTCGGTCGGTTCACTGCACAGATAGGTTCGTGCCGCGGCTTCGATTGCAGAAACATCGACGCGCCGATACGCGTCGAGAAGGTCATCGGTCGATAGGTATTTTCGACAGCACAGCCAATGGCTACCCAAACCAAAGAGTCGCTGCGACGGTCGCTCGGAGGCCATGATGACACCCGCCACCGTCTTGTTGATCACCTGATCGAGTTCTTCCTGTTTGACACCGTCACGAATCACGAGGTCGATCGCTTCGTTCATCAGGCGGATGTTCGAATCCATCGCATCGGGCGTGCAGACTAGGTAAGTGAACATCGCACCGGTGTCCGAGAACTCCTGCGGCCATAGCGTCGCGATTTCCGCTCGGCCGGTATCGATCAGGTCCCAGAACAAACGACTGCCGCCGTCATCGCCAATGATCGAGGACAACAAACGCATGGCGTAGCGGTCGTTCGACGCCATCGAAGGCCCGCCCGCGAGCGTCACGCGATACGCCTGAGTCGCATCGGGGATGTCCAACCGAGCGTTCAGTTCGACACCGGCCGGTAACTCATCGGCGTTGTCACGATCGAACGCACTCGGCATCGGCAAGTCGTTCCAATTCGCCGTCGCTTCGCCCGCCTGCTTAACGAGGGCGTCAAAGTCCACGTTCCCGGACGCGGCGAGCACCATGTTCGCCGGGCGATACCGGGCACTGAAGTAATCCCGCATCGTATCGACGTGCATGTTCGAGATCGATTCGGTCGTGCCGAGTACGCGGCGTCCCAACCCTCGCGGCCCGTACGCACATTCCATCACACGTTCGAACGCGCCGAACGGCGGCTGGTCTTCGTACTTCGCGATCTCCTCGAGAATCACGCCTCGCTCGGTGTCGAACTCATTCTCGTCCAGACGCGGACGCATCATGTCCGAGAGCAGATCAACCATCCGCTGCTGGTACTTTGGCAAGACCGCCGCGTAGTAAACCGTTTGCTCTTCGGAGGTGTATGCGTTGCTCTGGCCGCCGAGTTCATCGAGTTCCCGGTTCACGTCCGCCGCACTCCGCGTCGCCGTTCCTTTGAACATCATGTGTTCGAGGAAGTGACTCAGACCGGACTGAGCATCGTTCTCATCGCGTGCACCGGCACGAACGAAGTACCCCAGCGCCGCTGAGTATCCGCGGTTGTCCACTTCCGCGACAACTTGCAACCCGTTGTCGAGGGTCTCGGATCGAAACTCACTCATTCCTTCTCTCCTTCAGCGATGTTGGCTGTATCATCAAACGCGACGCCACCCTCGAGCGGCTCGGGCCCGATCGTCACAATCCGGAAAGACTCAGGCGTGTGCGAATCGTAGTAGTCTTTAATCTGCTGCAACGTGATCGACTCGATGATCGTTTCGAGTTCCTCCGTCGGCATCACTCGGCCGAGTTGGAATTGATCCGACGCGAGCGAACCGGCACGGGAGTTCGCCGATTCCTGTTCCATGATTAGGCTGCTTTGGATGCGAACCTTCCATCGTTCGAGTTCGGATTCCTCGAGCCCCTTACAAAGATGCTTGATCTCCTGCAGGGTCAGATCGAGTGTTTGTTGGGCACGTTGCGGCGTGGTCCCGGCATAGCCAAAGACCGCACCGGTTGCGGGAACTCGTTTTCCGTCCCGGTCCTTGCTCGGCGGCATCGAATGCGTGTTTGCCCAGATGCTGTAGCATAAACCATGTTGCTCGCGAACGCGGTCGAACAATCGGCTGCTCA
>NZ_ANOH01000012.1 GCF_000346505.1 Aporhodopirellula sallentina SM41 | reverse complement strand
GCCAACCGACGCGAACTCTCGGTCTTGGAAAGACCTGAGCTACGTGGGTGAGCCGAACGGCCGTAAGGCCTCGGGTGGAATCGCGAGCACACAAAACCAGCCCAACACGCCCAAAACCCGAGTGCTCACGCACTTCGGCTCACCGGAGAAGCCCCCCGTAGGCCGGACCAAGCGAAGCGCCGTTCCGGCAATCCACACCCCAACGTCACCCGCTGGCTCACTTCCACCGATTGGCCGGTGGAATGAACGCGTCCAGCCCTGCCAGCGAATCGGGGTCCGTCTCGGCAGCGAAACGATACCCCAACGTCGCGATGGCTTCCGCCGCTCGGGTCAACTCAGCCTTGTTGTTCAGACGCAGCTTCACGCTGCCGAAGACATTCAGGATCTCATCAATGATCGGTGAAGACACCTTTTGCGAAACGCTCTTGAGACGCTTGCCCGCTCGGTCGGTTCGTTGTGCCGCCGTGATCCCGTACTTCGCTTTTTCCGTCGCCACCGCTGTCGCACGCAGCCCCGCTTCCAACTCCGCGATCATTCCCGAGACGAACATCAACCGCAATCGTCCCAACGAACTCGGATCGTTCTGGCGACCATCGGTACGCACGAAATTGTGTCGAATCGTTCCCTGGCTCCACGAGACAAACTCGAACTCCAGACTGCCTGGCGAGTGACCGCCGACATTCACCAACTCTTCATCCGCCGTCGTGTGGCACCGCAGGCAACTTTGCGCGACCAAGTAAACGTTCACTGGATTCCGCATCCCCAACGCGATGCTGCGACGCAGCCGTTCACTGCGGTGCTGAGGGCTTTCCATCGCTCGCGTGACATGTTCGCCACCATAGTCGTGGTGCACGTCCAAGTACCGGGCTGCTGCGCCGTGACATGACTCGCACGAGACGCCCTCGATCGCGTGAACGTTCCCGCTGTCGGCATCGACTTGTTGTGTGTAGTGACAATTCACGCAGCGGCCGTCGTGCTTGATCGACCGGATCCCCAACCGCGAAGCGATCTCTTTGGCTTCCGGGCGACGGTGCAATTCATCGAACGTGCGATGGTGAGGGGTCGATCGCCAAACCTTCACCTCGTTTTCGTGGCACTTCACACAAGTTTCGCTGCCGATGACCAAGTGCGGGTCCACCGGAGCCGCCGCGGCACCCGCCGCCGAGACCGGCGAAGCGGCCACGCCGACGAGTATTTCCTGAACTTCCGGTTGAGTCTCACGGACCGGTTCGACGTGATCCAACGTCGGCCGAGCCTCGGGTAAATCATGACCTCGCGAAGCATCCGGCACCGGCCGAATCCCCAGCGGCTCGATCGTCCCCGAGTCAGCCCACGCGATCAGAAGCATCCCCATAATCATCCCAGCCACCACGGCAGAGGGCTGAAAGTTGCGAGAGAGGGCGGCCTGCAAATTCATCGGAGTGAACCATCAAAAGCGTCAGAAACGGGAGACTCTGTTTAACGCTAGGTCACGAAACGGCACGCGGCATTTCCACCACCCAAAATTCGCCCGCATTCCCGCTGGAACACAGGCTTTAGCGGCTCCAGCACCGCAGGACGGACCAAGCGAAGCGACGTTCCGGGATCCACACTACTGCCGTATGCGCGTCGCAAAGCCTCCTTCATACGGCCTACTTCACTCCCTCACGCCTTCACCCTCCCTCGGGAGGAGCGGTATGAAGGGGGGCAAATCCAGCATGAATCCACGCTGCCTCTTCACACTCGCAGCCGTCCCAACGCAGTGACGCAAAGCACCGAATTTTCTCAACCACCAACCCTCTGCGATCTCTGCGACTCTGCGTTTGACGCCAGCACAACAAAAGCCCCCACTCCAACGGTGCTCCGTTTGAATCAAAAAAAAATCCCCGGACTTACCATCCGGGGATCACATTTTGCGAGGATTCCTTAGGCGCTGCCCCGGAACCCAGCCCCGGGGACGCTTCGGATCGCGAGAAACTAGTTCAGCATTTCGCCGACTTGGTTCATCACGGCAGCCGCGTCGATGTTGTCGGCCGAGAAATCGTGACGAGCGACGACTTGCGAGTGATTCACCAAGACAACCGTCACGGCAGTTTTATCGTCCAGCTTGTAGCTCGCAGGACCGTTGTCGGTGTCCTTGGCAACGACGATCGGCACATGCTTCGCGCCGACCTTGCCCGCGATTTCTTTGGCTTGGTCGGTCAACTGACTCGACTCGCCACCGATCAAAGTCACAAGACCTTTGAGCTGATCGTCGGAGTGTTCCGCGACCGTCGAATCGAGCTTCTTAACGAAATTCGCGACTTCACCGTCGGTCGAACGCGTGAAGACCATCACCATCGGACGCTGACCATACTTGCAGCGATAGCAAGTCGTTGCACCGGTTTCCACGCCATCGTCTTCCGCCCCAGCGACTTTGGTCACCAAGAACATGCTGATGTTGTCACCGGCGCAAAGCCCCTTCGACGCGTCGTCGGCGGTCACAGTGGTGGCGGTGAACAAGCATAGGGCGGCGAGGGAAAACAGAATTCGAGTCATACTGGGCTTCTCCATGAAGCGGGGGGCAAAGTGTGGGAAACATATCTCAGGGTCGAGTCACAACGCCGAGTCTTAGCGTTGAGGCAAATCACCTCACCCGATCGCACGGGTAAGTAACCAACCCAGAACGCAAATGCCTAGCGAGCGGATTCGTCCGCCAAACGAATTCTTACCAACCGTCCCGCATTGTCCACCCGAGCATCTGTCAAACAGTCCCCGCCGCACAATCCCGCATCAGCCGACGCCCGTTGGAGTACAGACTTTCGCCGTTCGAAGCCTCTTCGCAATCGTCACCGTTTCAACGCAGAGACACAAAGACGCAAGGCCGCAAAGCACCGAATCACCTCAACCACCAACACTCTGCGATCTCTGCGACCTCTGCGTCTCTGCGTCTCTGCGTTTAATCCCAATACCGTTCAATTTTCGTTTAACCCGTGCCCGGAGGGTAGGTTGTGTTCCGTCAAACGTCGCCTACGGCTACCGGTTAAACGAAAACGCCACAACCCGGTGCTTCATTGAACGGTATTGCGTTTAACCCCAGCACACAACACCAGACACCACCCAACCGAAAAAGAAGGCACCTCTCCCTTTTCCCACCTCAAACTCCCCCAACTCCAACCTCCACCCCGGGTCGAGCGAAATAGCACAACGCCCCAAAACC
>NZ_ANOH01000011.1 GCF_000346505.1 Aporhodopirellula sallentina SM41 | reverse complement strand
CAAACACGTAGGTCCGCATCTCCGAGGCGGACATCACCACAAGCTACCAGAGCCAACCAACGCCTGCCCTCGGTCTTGCAAAGACCGAGCTACGTGAGCCGAACGGCCGTAAGGCCTCGGGTCAAACCGCCAACCAACTCACCACCCCAACCATCCCAAAAACCCGAGTGCTCACGCACTTCGGCTCACTTGAACTCAACAACACTGCGAACCTGACTTGGGTTAAGCTGTCGTTTTAGACACAGCCTTCTTCGAAGCGGAGTTCGTGATGAACCGTTTGGCCGACGTCTACCGTCCGTCGTTGTCTTTGTTGACCGACCTTTATCAACTGACAATGGCGTATGGCTATTGGAAGAACGACTTGGCTGACCGAACGGCTGTCTTTCATCTATTTTTCCGCAGCAACCCGTTCGACGGTGGCTACACCATCGCATGCGGATTGCAAACGGCGATCGATTATCTCGCCAATCTTCAATTCAACGACGACGACCTCCGCTATCTCGAAACGCTCACCGGCGCGGATTCACAACCGCTCTTCGAGAACGCGTTTCTCGACTACCTCGGTAACCTCTCGTTCGAATGGGACATCGACGCGATCCCCGAAGGCACCACCGTTTATCCGCACGAACCGTTGGTGCGTGTTTGCGGACCGATGTTGCAATGCCAACTGGTTGAAACACCGCTGCTGAACCTGATTAATTTCCAAACGCTCGTCGCGACAAAATCCGCACGGGTGTGCTCCGCCGCTGGCGTCTTTTCGCAAACACCGACGAAGGACCGCGTGATCGAATTCGGGCTACGTCGCGCCCAAGGCATCGACGGCGGGTTGTCCGCTTCTCGGGCATCCTACGTCGGCGGTTGTGCAGGCACATCGAATGTTCTCGCGGGCAACGTTTTTGAAATCCCGATCGTCGGCACGCACGCACACAGTTGGGTGATGACGTTCGACAGCGAACAGGAAGCCTTCCAACGTTACGCCGACGCGATGCCGAACAACTGCGTCTTTCTCGTCGACACTTACGACACGCTCGAAGGAGTCCGCCGGGCCGTGGAGGTCGGCAAACGATTGCGAGAATCCGGGCACGAGATGCTCGGCATCCGCCTCGACTCCGGCGACCTCGCGTGGCTCAGCATCGAAGCACGAAAAATTCTCGACGCGGGAGGCTTTCCCGACGCGAGCATCGTGGCCAGCAACGATCTCGACGAGCGACTGATCACGAGTTTGAAATTGCAAGGAGCACGCATCGATACCTGGGGCGTCGGCACCAAACTCGCCACCGCGTACGACCAACCGGCTCTCGGTGGCGTCTACAAACTCGGCGCGATCCGTGACGATGACGGCCAGTGGCAACACCGTATCAAGTTGTCCGAACAAACGGTCAAGGTCAGCAACCCGGGGATTTTACAAGTCCGGCGGTTCGAATCCGACGGCGAACATCGCGGCGACATGATTTACGACGAACTGCTGGATTGGCGTACCGGCGACGACGCGACCATGATCGATCCGGCCGATGCCTATCGACAAAAAAGTTTTCCCGCCGATACGACCTCGCGTGATTTGCTCACGCCGGTCCTCCGCGGCGGCGAAGTCGTCTACGCGTCCCCGCCACTCGACGAGATGCAAGACGTCGTTCATTCGGAATTGCAGGCGACGCCATCGGCAGTCAAACGTTTCGAGAACCCGCACGAGTATCCCGTTGGGCTCGAGCAAGGATTGCATGAATTGAAAGCACAGATGATTCGCGACGCACGAGCAAGAAAATGAACGCATTGATTCTGGTCGACTTGCAGAACGACTTTCTCCCCGGCGGTGCCCTCGGCGTGCCCGGCGGCGACGAATTGATTCCGATCGCGAATCGACTGCAACGATCATTCGACCTAGTCGTGGCGACCAAGGATTGGCACCCGCCGAACCACTGCAGCTTCGCGAGCCAACACCCTGGACACGCGGTCGGGGATGTCATCGAAGTCAACGGGCTCTCGCAAGTCCTCTGGCCGGATCACTGTATCGAGAATACATCGGGCAGCGAATTTCAATCGTCGCTCGATACCGACCGAATTGAGAAAGTCATCCACAAAGGAACCGATCCGCAGCGGGACAGCTACAGCGGTTTCTTCGACAACGGCGGCCGAGTCGCCACGGGGCTAGGCAGATATCTGCACCAGCAGGACGTCGACGAAATTCACGTGATGGGATTAGCAACCGATTACTGCGTTCGAGCGACCGCAATCGACGCTGCCCGACTCGGGTTCAATACCTACCTCATCGCCAACGCCTGCCGCGGCGTGGAACTGGCCCCCGGTGATTGCCAACGGGCGATCGAGGAGATGCAAAACGCAGGCGTCCAGGTCCGCGAAATGGAGAACTAACCCGTAGCCGGAGTCACCAAGAATTCGGACGTGTGTTGTGGTGGGGAGTCTAAATTCCTGACGAAGCCCGCTACCGAATAGTCGCGTAGCGAAACTCGCCAAGAGTTTCGGCGGGCTGTTGCATTACCAGCCCGCTGCGCTACGGGCTGTTGATTTATTCGTTTAAACGCAATGCCGTTCAATGAAGCACCGGGTTGTGGCGTTTTCGTTTAACCGGTAGCCGTAGGCGACGCTTGACGGAACACAACCTACCCTTCGGGCACGGGTTAAACGAAAATTGAACGGTATTGCCGTTAAACGAATACAGGTTGACTCTTGCGAAACGCCGAAAGTCTTGGCGACTTGCGCTACGGATTTTGGGTCGAAACGGTGCCCCACTCTAATCTCTTCGATGCCGTGATTGCCTTGGGATGCGGTGGCGTTTTTCTTCGACCGTCAAATACCCCCACTGCAACGCTTGATCCTGTTCGTATTGCTTGCCGAGCTGCGCGGCGATCTTCGCCTTCGCGAGCTCAAAGCCCAAGTAAAACGCGTGCGAGACATCGACGTTTTTTGACTGCGGCATCGACAACAATTCACTCATCATTCCGAACGGTTCGTCACCGGTCAGATGCACGCCGGCGCTGATCAAGTGCACGACGCCGTCCTGCGCGAGAATGCGATAGTTGTTATCACGGATTCCCGACGCGAGAGCCTCGAGAGCTTCCGCGGAGTAAGGACGCAACTTAGGATCACGGAGCGTCACGAGTTGGTCCGACAAGCGTTTCGGCGGCACGCCTTCTTCGATGCTGTGATGCACCAAACGCCGGGCAATGTCACATTCCTTGATCGACGATCGAGCCCAATTGATCACCTGGGTCGTCAACACGCTGCCGACACCGAACTCCTGACAAAGGGCCAGTAACATTAAGTTCACCCCAGCCGAATCAACGTCGGTCAATTCGGTCAAGTTCCCGATCCCCATCATCATCGCGTGTTCAGGGTAACGACGGCGGGTTTCGGCGTATCGCAACAGCGAGGCACCGAAACCGAAACCGATCGGTTCGAGGATCGGATCGAGCCGCATCGCAACGTCGTGCTCGCCGAGAAAGTTGACTGTCGTGTCGAGCGATTCGAGATCGTCGGGCGTGTCGGGAATCGCGACCACCTCGCACCCCCACTGCGTCGCCGCGTCCCGGTTCGATGCGTTCACCGACAGCACCAACGATGCGCCCGCTGTCACCGCCGCGACCGTTTCCCGAGAGTCGAACGTGTCGATGCTGACCCGATGCCCTTCGTCGACGAGCGCTTTCACGTAGTCGCCGATCTGCAAACATTGCCGCGACGGATCGCAGCCCACATCGATCCGATCCGCACCATCGTCACGCAATGCCGCAGCGACCCGGACGACTTCCTCGACGCTGAGCCGCGGAGCGTGATTGATTTCCGCGATGATTTCGATCGAGTGTTCGTGCAGCTCGACGCTGCGAACTTTGCCGCCGAGCCACGCGTCCAAGTCGCGACAATCATTAGGGCCACACAGAATATTCTCAGGCGGCAGATTCGCGATCTCCGCCAACCGTTTCCGCCATGTCATCTCCGGTTGTTCGGCATGCACCGGATCGTCGATCGCGGCTTCGCAGTAGCCGGGCAAGATCACATGCGTGGCCGTGTCAGGAACATCGAGGTGCCGAGTCAACCACTTCGGCGTGATCAACGCCGCCACCGTGATCGGTGCAACCTGGACGCTGTGCCGCACCTGATGATTTGCTACCGCCTCCTCGGCATGCGTCCGCAACGCGATCTCAGCGAGCTTGCCGGTCACGAAGTGCAGGTGGGTCGTCGGTGTGAGTGTCGGAGGTGGCAAAGCGATCGCAGAGAAAATGTCGTGTCGATTGACGGGAGATGGAAGATCCGATGGAGGCCGCAGCAACCAAGGCCAGATTTCGATGGGGGGAGGACGGCACAGACCAAGACGTCTAAGATCACGCCACGCAACCACACATTCACTTGCCCTCTATTTGAGAGTCCTCGTTAGTATGCTCGCTCGTGTCGGTAATTACCTCTGTGGAGACGGCCAACCGTTGCTCTTGATCGCCGGGCCGTGTGTTTTGCAGACCCGCGAACTCGCGATGCAGATCGGCGAAACGCTCGCCCAGCTCAACGACCGGCCCGACGTGAATGTGGTCTTTAAGGCGTCCTTTGACAAGGCAAACCGGACCAGTTTATCAGCCAAACGCGGGCCTGGGATGGACGCCGGGCTGCGACTGCTCGAGGCCGTCGGTGCCGACAGCGGGTTGCCCCTGACGACGGACATTCACCTGCCCGAACAGGCCGCCCCGGCTGCCGAAGTTTGCGAGTTGTTGCAGATTCCGGCGTTTCTCGCTCGCCAGACCGACTTACTCGTCGCGGCCGCGAACACCGGACGATCGGTGAACGTGAAGAAGGGCCAATTCATGGCACCGACCGACATGCGTTACGTGATCGACAAACTCAACGGCAGTTTCCCGGACTCGCAAACCGATCCCGCGGCGGATCCTGATGCCGCCGACGCCAAACCGGGCCGCGTCCTAGTCTGCGAACGCGGGACGTTTTTCGGTTACGGGCGTCTGGTCAACGACATGCAATCGATCCCGATCATGAGGTCTCTCGGGGCTCCGGTCGTTTTTGACGCCACGCACAGCGTCCAACAACCCGGCGGATTGGGGGGCGCGACCGGCGGAAATCGCGAAATGGTCGAACCTTTGGCCCGCGCAGCCGTAGCCATCGGGTGTGATGCCCTGTTCTTTGAAACGCATCCCGAACCGGAAACCTCGCCGAGCGACGGTGCCAACATGATTTTTCTCGATCAGTTCATCGGACTCGTCGATCGATTACTGCAACTGCGAGAAACCATCGAGTCGCTGTAACCCCAACCGTCCATTCGCCCGCGAATACGTGGAATTTCGCCACGCCGCTGCTCAAACCGTTACCCGAACAGACCCCACCGATGCGATCGAACGTCCTTCTCTGCTGCGTATTTGCTCTCGCGTTGTCGTCCGCTCTCGGTTGCCGCGACGAGTCCAGCGAGATGGACCGGATCATGGCCGAGCGACAGGTAGCGTTGCAGGAAAAAACGAGACAAGACCACCTCGGCGAAACCGTCTCGCTGCTCAACCAATACGTTTCGCTCAACGAAGAAAAAGCTCGCCGCCAGATCGCCTACCATACCAACCAGTGGCTACGCGAAAGTGAAGCGAGGGCCAAACGCAGCGGCAAGGAAATCGAGCAGCCGACTGAGATCCCTGAAATTGCCGAAACCCTCGGCGAAATGCTCTCTCCCGAAGCACTCCAAGACAAGATCCTGCGACCGGAGTTCACGACCGACGACGTCCCATTCCTGCGAGACGCGAACACGTTCCGACACGTCGTCGCATGGATCGATTCGCCCGTCCGCGACGATTTGCTGTTCGCCGATTGGCTCGAAGGACTCCGTCAAAACGCCCGCGAGCAACCGGGCGAAGACTCCGACGATGTCATGACGCAGGCTCAGATCGATCAGTTGCAGACCGCGATGCGTTTGTTCGACTGGACGGTTCGCAACGTCGCGTTGGAACCCGACACTCTGCCCGCACCTCCCGGCCTGCAGATTCCGCGGATGCCTGCGGGGCTGCCTTTCGAAGGCCCCGGTTTTCGGCAATCTGACTACCAAACGTTGTGGCGCGGACGGGGCGATTGGCTGCAACGCAGCGGCGTGTTCACTCAGCTTTGCGTGCAAGCCGGCATTCCAGCTGCCGTCTTGGCAACGCAGTCGGACGAAACCGGCTCACGGACGCCGTGGTCGGTCGGCGTGTTGATCGGTGAACAGATTTTTCTCTTCGAACCCAAACTCGGATTGCCCATCCCCGGCCCGGATCAAACGGGGATCGCGACCCTCGCGCAGGCTCGCAAGGACGCGTCGGTGATGCGTCGGTTGGACGTCGCGGGGTATTTCGACTACCCGTTATCGCGTTCGGACGTGTCACAGAGCGTTGCGTTGTTGAACGTGCATGCCGAAACGTTGGCAACGCGTATGAAGCGACTTGAATCCGGCCTGACCGGCGACCGGCGAATGACGTTGTGGGTCGACGCCGAAGATTGGGCGAAACGGTTCGACGCCGTACCGGGGATCGCAGGCGTTCGCATTTGGGAGATCCCAACGATCAACGAGATCTACGCTCGCGGCATGGAACTCGTCGCCGAACGCGACCCTGCGTTCGCGTTCTGGTACCGGGCTCGGTTCGCAGTGATGGAGTCCAACGACGCCTCATCGAACAACCTGGCCAAAGGTCGTTGGAAACATCTCACCGGCGAGTTCGTTGATGACGAAATCGAAGGCGAATCGGGAGCCCGAACACGATACCTCGAACAACGTGCCCCCGAGTTCGAAATTGATGACCTGCGGATCAACGTGGAGTTGCAAATGCAGTACGGCCTGCGACGTGAACTCGGGGTCGAACCGGCCCAGTACGATGCCCAGTTGCGGCAAATGCAGGACTTCATGCGGCTCGGAAAACGAACCGCGACGTACTGGTTGGCTCTCGTTCAGTACGACGACGGACGTTTCCAAACCGCCCATAACTGGTTCACCAAACGCGTCCTCGACGATGAGCAGCGTTCTTACTGGGAAGACGCTGCGGTCTATAACGCGGCTCGATCGATCGAAGCAGAAGGAAAGATCGAATTAGCGATCGCGACGCTCAAAACGGACCGAAACGTGTCCGACCACGGAAACCGTCTGCGAGCCCGTTTGCTAGGGAAACTGGCTTCGGAAAGCGAACCGGAAACGGAAGACGACGCGGAAGAGGAATAAGTCTGCGGCTCCTGAGGGCGTGGCCGACACGCTGGTTGATATCGGAAAGATGGTATTCGGGCTTGCCCCGGCGGGACGTCAAAGGCTTGCTACGACAAGAAGATTGCGCGCCAACGATCTCCGACGGGCACGTCGAGATGGAATCAGCGACTCGATCCGTTGCTCCCGCCGGAGCAAGCCCGGACGGAGAACAGATTATTGGAGAGGCGTGTGGTAGCCGTCACTTGTGTCCTCCGCCGGGACAAGCCCGACGGAAAGGCGAGGTCAAGTGAGCCGAACGGCCGTAAGGCCTCGGGTGGAAACGCCGATCAACTCACCATCCCAACACCCCCAAAAAACCGAGTGCTCACGCACTTCGGCTCACATGTATTCCACAACTTGCAGCGAGCATG
>NZ_ANOH01000010.1 GCF_000346505.1 Aporhodopirellula sallentina SM41 | reverse complement strand
GATGACGGCGAACATGAACGCGGGTGGCGAGTCGTTGTCGAGCTCGGGCAGCGATGTGATCTCGCGAGTGTTGATCCTCGTTCGCTGACTAATCAACTCAGCCGTTGATTGAGCCGAGTTCTATTCACAGCGTTTCTCAAGATGACGCAGCCGATGTCGCCAAGAGTTTCGGTGACGTACGAGCTCTTGCCGAAACTCTTGGAGAGTTTCGCTACCGGAAGACTCGGCGTTGACGCAGCACTCGCGGAATTTGAATTCGGGTTCATTAGCCGCGTGGCAGTTCGACGTGTCGGCCGGTGCGGATGCTTTCGTAGATGGCTTCGACGCAGATCAGATCGCGTAAGCCTTCTTCGCCCGGGACGGTGCTGTCTCGGTCCTCGAGAATGCATTTGGCGAAGGCGTCCATTTCGACTGCGAACTGGTCAATGTTCTCGCGATCGATCGGCCCTTTGCTGGTCGCGCCTTTGATGCCGCGGTAGTTGTATGCGGGTTCGAGGCCGAACCAGCCTTTTTCGCCGAAGGCTTTGAAACGGTTGATGCCGTTGAAGGCATAAGTGGTTGTGCACGAACAGGTCACGCCGCTGGGCATTTTCATGGTCCATGCGATGGTCTCGTCGACCTCTGCGAATTTCTTTCGGTCGGTCTTGGTTTCTTGCGCGGAGATCACCAC
>NZ_ANOH01000009.1 GCF_000346505.1 Aporhodopirellula sallentina SM41 | reverse complement strand
CCACCGCTCGAATCAGCCACAACGAACCGACCGGTTGGATCGATTGACCCGCGATCGCTGCGCCGCGATTACCGGGCGGTTTCACGCCGGTCAAACTCGACGGAGCACCTGGACGCTGGGGCGAGTTTTCCTTCTTTTGATCGTTTTTGTTTGTATTATCCGCGGCGTTCTTGGTCGCCGTTTTTGCGTTGGCTGTTTGGGCTGCGCCGGCGGTCGCGTTCGCCGCAGGAGATGGCAGGGCCGTTGTCGCCGCTTCATCCGAATCGTTCGACGCGTCCGCGTTGGAATTGGGCCAATTGTTGTTTTGTCGATAGAGGCTATTTCGTCGGGCCCGAGCGGTCACGTACACCGAAACCCGATTGTCGACGATCTCATTGCCTCCCGGCCAAATCGTTAGCCGCCGTCCCCGGCCGACCGGTGGCCCGGTCGGGACGCTCCGCCGTGCTTCGCCGACGCCCACAAATTCGAACTGAAAACCGTCTTGGATCTCCATCACGATCGGCTTGACCGCCCCGGGAGGCATCTCCACAGTGACCTTCCCTCTTGCCTGGATCGATGTTTCATCCATCTCGAAACGGACCTGATGGTTGGCAAAAACAAGAGCGTCGTTCGGCACGACGGTCATCGACCAGGCTTCGTCCGTTTTCGGTGGCGGTCCCGATGCCAGCCATGTCGACGTGGCATCGCTCGATCGTTCGGTATTCTCCGAGGTTCCTGTCCCACCGATTCGTTCGAGCGGCCGTGCGACATCCGGATCGAGCTGCCGAACGTTCCATCCGTCAGGAAGGTGAATCTCCCGCAGCACGCTCCACGAGGGAACCTCCAATTGCATCTGCCAGGTTTGAGGCGGCACCAGAAAACGTCCGTCCGGGAACCGCGGTTGTGGCAACCGGACCAGCTTCCCATCCTGTTTGGAAACGCCTTCGAATACAAAGGAAACTGTTACGTTCGCACTGGAAGTCGTCTCCATCGGATTCACCGCTTTGTCTTCGATCGGTGCCGTCCAACGCACACGTTCTCCGGTCCACTCGAATGGCACATCAACACCATCGCGGCGAACCGCGGTGACCTCCGCGTCCAACCAAGCCAACTCGGACAAGGCGATTTCGTCATTCGCGTCGAGCGTCATGCGACATGACCAACGCAGATGATTCCCCATCCACCGGGCCTGGAAACGACAACCACGGACGACAGACATCATGTCGAGTTCACTCGCACTCGGCGTCCCTTCCGATGAATCGGCCGACGGTTCTGCTCTCGAACCCGTTGACGGTGACGAAGCCGTTTGCTCCTCGTCCTGGCCTGCCTGCGTTGACTCCTGCGGCGGCAAAGATCGCAGCAAGAGTGTCAACATTTGCCCGGGCGTCGGCTCGATCAGATACCAAGAGCCGTCAAATTCCTGAGTGAAATCGTCATCAGCGTCAATATACTCTTCGACATCCCCTTCAACGTCGTCTTCGACTGCATCACTCGGTTGATCGTCGTTGTTCGCGGTTTCGAACAGCCCGAGTTCTTCAGGCGTTGGCGGACGGTCCATCGGCACAACCGAACCACCGTCGACTTCGATCGTTTCGCTGGCTTGAACGTTAATCCAAAACCGAGTCACGGTGGCTTCGGGGAGTCGCAACTGCCATCGCCGGCCTCGAGCAACATGAGTGCACCGCGCCGTCCATCGGAAATCGATCTTTTCGCCGGGCCGTCCCAAGGCAAAGCAATCACCCGACACGTCGCTGACGATTCGCGGCCGAAGAGCACGATCACCCAATGACGACGTCACCGGATCCTGCGAGTCAACTTCACCGTCGATATTCTCCGCATCGGCATCGACCTGTTCGGAATCAGTATCGTCAACGTCGGAGTCGTCGATGCTGATATCGTCAACGCTGGCCGCATCCTCACGTCCCTCATTGCTATCGATCAACGACAAATTCAGCGGCCCGAGACGATATCGCTGCATCATCGTTGACGGATTCTCTTGATTCGATTGTTCCGCGTCCGGATCGGCGATCGAACCAGGCAACAACAACGTGCTGCGTTCACTCAATAAATGGTTGTCTTGGACGCGAGCGACGACAACCACGTGTTGCACCGGAGCCGGCGAAACCCGAAGCGCCGACTGCGGCGCATCGCGGAGAGCAGCGGTCAGATCTTCGATCGAGATGGGGCGAAAGGACTGCGGGATCATGTCAGCCAATTGCGAGCCATAGACGGCGATCCATCGCGGTTTTCGCCGTCGCCACTGAGAGGTCGCCAGCGGATGATCCGCCTTCATGTGTTTCACCGCAGCAGCAGACGACTCGGTTTCCGCCGATTCGATGTTATCAGACTCGGTTTTATCGGCTCCCGCATCACCGGATCCTGCGTCATCCGCCTTTCCTTCCGAGTCAACCGCAGCCTCGACGTTTTCGCTTGGAACTTCTTCGCTTGGTACTTCTTCGGCTTGAACATCTTCGCTCGTCGCCTCCTGTTCGGTCGCGACCGTGTCTGCTTCTTGTCCGTAGACCGGCGACAGTGCGGGGGGGCAAAGCAGGAAGAATGCCAACGAAGCCAAGACCATCGACCGCCATCGCGGTTCATGGTGCACCGAAGACGCTCCTGCGAGGGAACGAGATGTGGTGATCACCGGACAGCCTCCGACGAACCCGGATCGGAGACGTCCAACACATCCGAACCAGACTCCGGTTGGCCGCCCGGTGCATCTTCCGGATTCTCGCCGGCAGGTTTCCCGAGGCTGTCGGGTTTCCCGGGACTGGCAGGTTTCGCTAGGCTAGCCGTTGGCATTCCCGACGGGGACGAATCCGCGGCGGCAGGCTGATAGCGAGGATCGAAATCCTGCGTCTCGGTCGGTGATTCACGCGAGTCGCGGCCCGAAGATTTTCCGGGAGCGAGCGGTGATTCGCCACGTCGTGATCCGTCGCCTCGGCGCGCCCCTTCGCTATGGCGCGACCCTTCGCTGCGACGCGAGACACTGTCTCTGCTCGAACCACGTGATTGCAGAACCCGTTGGCCGGTACGCGGCACCGCAACCGCGGAAACGGCGTAGAACACCGCGACGAGTGTCAACGAAATCATCACCAATTGGGCTGTCAAAACCACGCCGTCCGGCGCGACCACGAGCAACCCCGCCAACGCGATCGCCAACACGAACGCGACCAACGGATGGTGCAAAGATGGGAACCATTGAAACGCTGCGGCGAGCAACAAAACCAAACCGCCCACGGCGAGCCACAAAATGGTTCGTGACACCGTGATCGTGTTGAACGAAAACACATTCCCGGCAAAGAACAGATAGCGATTCCCCGGTACGGTGAACGTCGAATTCGACATCGACTCGCGGATCGCCGCCTGCAAGATCGCCTCGGCCGACCTCGTGCGGTCCGCCCCGGCGACTCCTCCGTTGGATACTCCGTTGCCGCTGCCGTCGGAATTGCCCGATGCATTAGGACTGCGTTGCGGCAGGGCCACCGAAATGCCGTCGCCTAATTGCCAATCCAAATCCAATGCCCACCGGATCAATGCCGCGTCACTGATCGCGGGCACTCGAGCCATCCTCAATCGGTCGCGTTCCCACCGCATCGCTTTGCCGGATTCCGAGGACGCCCAAAATAGATGCGAGTCCGCTGGGACGACCAGTTGCCAATACTGCAGCCCCGATCCAACCGGCAAACGGATCAACGGTTCGCATCGCGACCACCACGGGTTGTTGGGCTCTTCCGTCCAAATCCGCACGTCGAGTAAGTGAGTGTCCGGTGTCGTGTTGCCCGATCGCACCGACAACTCGGACGTTCGCGATGATGTCGTAGCGGGCTGTGTGCCGAGCGTTCCACTCGCGGCGGCTTCGGACGCGTTCAGATCGAGCGGCACGAATTCGTTGCGTTCGGGAAGATCGATCCGCAGACCGGTCGCATCTCGCGTACTCGCCACCGGGACTCCATCGAGCATCACCTCGACGCGAATGGTCTGCAACGTCGCCGGCAATCCGAGACGCACACGACGCCCGCCCCGCACCGACGCGAGCAAGTGTTCGTGACGGAACTGCTTCCCAACCAAACTGCGCAAATAAGATCGAGGGATCTCGGTCAGCCGCTCTTCGCCCACCCGGCTGCGTAGAACGACCGGGATCGGGAAATCAGGCAGCACACGAAACGTCCAACGGTTCGCACGATCCGACGCGTTCGTTCGCACACCGGCATCATCCAGAGACGACTCCCCCGACGAGGTCTCGCCCGAGGACGATTCGACCATCCACTCGAAACGACCGGCTTCCCGCAAGTTGCCCAGCACGCCATCGCTTTCGGGCAACACTCGCCAGAACCCGCCTGACGAATCGGTCACGCCGATCGGCATTTCAACCCGCAGCGGTGCCTTCAAATCAACTTGGTCAGCTACCGGGCTCGGGATCGTGATCAGGCTCGCGATCTCGCCACGCGACACCGGGCTGTCCGGCATCCCGGAGTTCTGCAACTGGCGAGGCGATGCGACGATCGGTGGTTGAAAAACCAATTCAATGCGGTGTGTCCCCGAGTCGAGTCTCGGTGAGACGATTTCAAATCTCTTGCTGCCCGCGAATGCATTCGAGTCCGATGGTCCCGCGCTGCGGACGATCGCCGGTCCACCGTCAACGGTCGCCAACCACTGCCCGGCTTCGTCGACTTCGGTATCCGCCGCGTCGTTGCCGGGATCGGCTTCGCCTGCATCGGATTCCGAATAGATACTCTCCGAGGACGATTCCAAATCGGACGTCTCGCCATCGTCGGACTCATCCGTCGATTGGTTTGACGGATCGCCGGACGCGGAGCGTGCCTCATCGCTTACTGGATCGATATGAGGGATCGAGAAACGCAAACGTCCTTCGAGGTCCAACGGGCTCGTGATTGTCCAAACCGATCGTGACAACCATCGATCGCTCGTTTGCGTCATCGCGACTTCGCCGGTCCACTGCAGTTGCAGTGGCCGCGATGCGAAACTGCCCGTGAGCGTCCATGGTGACTCGGGGCTGAGGATTCGAAACTTCGAATCGGTCTGCCCACCGATCCGCTGCAGCGTCGGACTTTCGGCCAAATCCACCAACCAGGATTCACGTCGGCCGTCCACGACCGTCAACTGCACGTCGCTGAGCACGGTGCTCGCGTCCGTCGTCAAAACCCGTGGCAGCACCAACGATTTGAAATCGTCCGTTGTCGCCGAGGCCAACAACTCAGCCGTGATTCGGTAACGCTCGGGCCATTTCCCGTCCGGCGTATCAACCTGCCATTCGACCAATTCTCCCGTCGTGCTGATCTCCAGTGACGCGTTGCGGCTCTCGGTCGTGATCCCCAACAATCGCCAAGGTCCGGTTTCCAAACGCAACCCCTTCGGGTCGATTCCACCGCTGCCCGCACGCAGGTCGATCTGCACCCGAGCGGCACGGCGAGTCACCTGCAACTCGGCTTCGCCCGTCAAACGAATCTGCTGCTGTTTCCCCGACAACCACACCGGCAGTTCGAACCGTGTTTGCGTGAACCGAAACGGGTACACCAATTCGCCGCTAGTTTCACCGGCCTGCTGGGAAACAATCGCATCGATCCCCAGTCGTGGCCGCCAACGCAGGCGATGATCACCGGCCGTCCGGATTGTTACCTGACCCCGGTGACCGATCGCGCCGGCGACCTGCGGCACGGTCAACACCCACGGGTCCGCGGCGGTGGCTTCAGGAGGAAACTGCCGCAGTTGCAATCGCAAACGAACCGACGATGGTGCCTGACTGTCGCCCCCTCCCGCCCAACGGACGTTGATCTTGGTCGCCGGAACAACGCCTCCGTTTCCACCGCTGCCTCCCGATGAATCGCCGCCGTTGGCCGCCGGGTTGTTTGCTTGCGCGGCCGATGCGTTTTCATCCGGCGACGCGCCACCGGAGCGAGTGATGCTGATGTTCCACAACGACGCGTCGGCGGTACCATTGGTTGCACCGGAACCGGCCGCATCTCGACCGTCCGAGCTCGTCGCGATCACTTCGGGAGGCGACACCAACACCGCCGCGGCAGGCAAACGGATCTCGCAACCGCCCAGCGGTCCACGTAGATTCCTCGCCATCAAACGCACATCCATCGATGGCGGCTCGGTCGGCGATTCCCACTGCAACTGCGTTTCCGATTCGACCTCGATCAGGTCACCGGCGTCGCCCGATGGCCCCGCCGCAGCCACCCATCGCAACGCGACGAGGCCTCCGTCACATTCGATCACAAAGACGTTGGTAGATTCGATCCGCCGAACCACTTCTCGGCCCGAACCGACCACGTCCAACGAAGCGATCGAAACCGAGTCGTCGTCGATCGGTCGCAAACGCATCTGCATCGTCGTCGGCACTTGTGGCAATTGAACAGGCAACCACGCTTGTCGAGGAGGAGTCGACCACAACCGCGCTGACATTTTGAGCTTGACGCGAATGAGCGGCGGTTCGCCCGGCAGCGTCAGGGGATCGAGTACCGATTCAGCTGGTATCACCAACTGATATCCCGCGGCACCACTCCACGGATTGCCCCCGTTGCCGATCGCCTGCCGCAGCGTCCCGGGAAACGTGGTCGGCAACGAAGATGAATCCGACGCGTTCGCCGGTATCGGTCCCAACACCGCCGACGTCTCGGATAACTCTGGGCCCGTTCCCGATCGCCCCACCACCGAAAACTCCGACGGAGGCGGCAAACGAACGTAGGCCCCGGGAACGATTTTCCCAGAAAGCTGATTTTCCCCCGAAGACTCTGTTTTCCCCGAAGGATCCGCTAGGCCGCTGCCAACATCCTGCTGTGTGTCCCCATTGAGCGAACCGGCTCGGACAAATCGAACGTCCGCCGCCTCGATCAAGTGAGCCCCGGCGAAACCGAGATCGACCACCACCGAACGCCCCGCCAGTTCGCGCACCGCGGCCGATTCCAAACGGACGATCAAGTCCGCCCGCCAGTGGGCTCGTGTCGGTTCAACGGTTCCGTCGATCGCCAATCTTTCGAGAGTCGCCGCCCGGTCTCCCGATCGCATCCCGCGGTCGAGCTTTCGCAGACGGTCGATCTCCTCAAAGGACATCCGCGGCATCACCACGGGCGTGTTCGATTCGTCTTGAAAAAGAAACGCCTCGGGCTGAATCCCCTGCAACTGCTCCGGCCACGGATTGGCCTGATCGAACAACCCCGGCGGCGGCAAAGTCCCCGGCCCCTGAGCGTCGACACGAACCGATCCCGGTACCGCGAAGAACGCGATCAACAGGAGGAACGACACCCATCGCCCAGTGAACAGGCGTGCGGGACCCGGCCTCGAACGATTAGCGGGTTCGAGAGACAAAAAAATCACTGCGAAAACCAGTGCGGCGAATCATCACGCGGCACACATCAATGCGGACCCGACGCGAGAAATTGCATGGAAGGAAAAGGATTAGACAAGAGCGGAGGCCGGCAGGGTACCGGCAGTCCGCATTGTCCACTCAGTCTACGCAAATTGGCTGACCGGCAAAGCGAATTCTGCCTTTTTGGTAGGCCTAGCCGCATAGCGACTGACGATTTTATCGATACAACTGCCAAATCCTTCCAATCACCTCCGATTCAGGACGCGGGATGCGCCCGAGCGGTTCGTCCCGCCCACCTGCCGCCCTCGGAAAACCGCCCACCTCGTGCCCGCCTCCCCCGCAGGGGCTGCCACCGGCGAACGGCTCTCGAACAAGGCACTCAAAACCGGGCATTCAAAACCGGGCATTCGGGACCGGCCCGCACCACCGGACTCTCGATTGTGCGCGTATCCAACAGAACGCTTTGCGAATCGCCCGCGCAGCCTTCTCGGACACGAAGTTTGCTGAAACCACCCTAAAAGCAGCTTTGGGAAAATCCCGCCCCGATCGACGTGCGAAGACAACGCATTTCGTTTACAATCTGTCTCACTCGCCCCGCTCGCGACGACCCACACCGTGTCGTTGGATCGAGTTCAGCCGAGAACACGAGACGCCCGCAAACGGCGGTCTCGTCCCTCCAACGTTTCCCACCCCTTCATAATCCCACCGAAGCATCGGCGGCGATTGTTGCTAACTCCATTGATCCGAGAACAACATGGAAAACTCGAAGCAGACCTCCGCGCCCTCATCCATCATCACCCCCACGTCCGCAATCGAAACTCCCGATTCCCGCCGTGGCTTTTTGAAGAACTCATCGGTAGTCGCGGGCACCGCCCTCGGTGCCGGCGCGGGCCTCAGGACGATGGCGGTCCCCAACGCTCACGCCGCCGGTGATGACGTGATCCGTTTTGTCGTGATCGGATGCGGTGGGCGTGGAAAAGGTGCCGCCGCCAACATCATGAACACCAAAGGCAACGTTAAACTCGTCGCTGTTCATGACGCGTTCGAAGGCAAATGTCGCGAAGCCCTCAACCAACTCTCCCGTCGCCACGGCGATAAAGTCGACGTGCCCGAAGACCAAATCTTCACCGGGCTCGACGGATACAAGAAAGCCATCGACGTCGACTGCGATCTCGTCGTGATCGCAACCCCACCGGGTTACAAACCACAACAGTTCGAATATGCCGTCGCGAAGGGACGTCATATCTTTATGGAAAAACCGGTCGCGACCGACGCCCCCGGTGTTCGCCGTGTTCTCAAAGCGGTGGAAGAATCCAAGAAGAAAAACCTGATGGTCGGCATCGGCCTGCAACGACGTCACGAACCTTCGTACATGGAAACCGTTGCCCGCATCCACGACGGTGCCATCGGTGACGTGATCTCGCAACAGGTTTACTGGAACGGTGGCGGCATCTGGTACAAGAACAAAACCAATGACCAAACCGAGATGGAGTTCCAAACCAACAACTGGTACCACTTCAATTGGCTCTGCGGCGATCAAATTTGCGAACAGCACATCCACAACCTCGACGTCGGTTGCTGGGTCAAGGGAGCCTACCCGGTCGAATGCAACGGCATGGGCGGTCACCAACAACGTGAAGGTGGCGACGGTTCCAAATCGCAAATCTTTGACCACACGTTCTGTGAATACACCTTCGCCGACGGCACAAAATGTTCAGCCAAGGTCGCCACCTTCGCGGAGCATGGAACCACGTCGGCGAGTTCGCCCAAGGCACCAAGGGGACCGCAAACCCGAACGGCAAAATCAACGGCGAGAACGCGTGGGCGTTCGAAGGCAAACGCGTCAACGGTCACCAACAAGAGCAACACGACCTGATCGAAGCTCTGATGCGGGGCGAAATCTACAACGAAGGCGAATACGGCGCGAAGTCCACCTTCACCGCGATCCTCGGCCGCGAGGCTTGCTACTCGGGCAAGATCGTTCGTTGGGACGAACTGCTCGAGAAAGGCCATGACCTCGCTCCGGGCATCGACGAGTACACCCTCAAGTCGACCCCACCGGTCGTCCGCGGCGAAGACGGCAAGTACCCCGTCCCAACCCCGGGCAAATACAGCCCGTTTGCTTAACGGACGTCGCAGCCAAACCGGCCGCGTCTGACTCCGATCTGAATCACCGCCGATGCGGCTGCCCTCCGGGACAGCCGCATTTTTTTGTGTTCCGCTCGCCCGCTGTGCTACCCGCCTGCAATCTGCCCTGATCAGACTCGCGCTCCTCACGCCGGGGAATTCTCACATCGGTATTCTCAGATCGGAATTCGCGCTGTGACGAAACGAAACCCGTGATCCTCACATTCCGCAACCGCGTACGCTCATCTTTCTGCCGTATTCATTTTCTTGACCGCTCGGGGTCACAAGCATCCACCTCGGGCTACAATGGCACTCGAACACGCCCCGTGAAATGCCAACCCGATGTGCCGCGATGGACGAACAATCTGTCATCCTCGTCGACCGATGCCGCCAAGGCGACCAAGCCGCCTCGCAAGAGTTATTCGATCGATATGTCGCACGGTTAATCACGATGGTGCATCGCCGGATGAGTTCGCAACTCAACCGCCGAGTCGACGCCGAAGACATCGTTCAATCCGCATTTCGCAGTTTCTTCGTCGGCGTGGAAAAGCAAAAGTTTCAAATCGATCAAACCGGCGACCTGTGGCGATTGCTCGTCGTCATGTCGCTAAACAAACTCCGCCGCCGGGTCGCCCATCACCGCGCCGCCAAACGCGGTATGGATGCCGAGCAATCGGTCGCGAACCTGCCCGGCGACGAAAACGTCCGTTGCTTCGAAGCCGCCGCGATGGAACCATTGCCCGACGCCGCGGCCGCCGTGATGGAAGAATTCGATCACTTGACCAGCGACTTGGATGAACACCAAATTGAAATCGTGCGGCTGCGGATGCAAGGTTTTGAAATGACCGAAATCGCCGAACGAGTCGGCCGCAGTGAACGGACCGTTCGCCGACTGCTCGAGAAAATGCGGTCGCGTTGGCGTGAACGTCTCGACACATTGGCAACATGAGTTCGGCTGAAAACCCAGGCACGCCTGACGACGAATCGCCTAGCGGATCACCGTCCGACTCGCCCAGTAATGACCTGCCCAGCGTTGGCAAGCCCAGTGATGGCAAGCCCAGTGATGGCAAGCCCAGTGATGGCAAGCCCAGCGATGACCTGCGCGAAGAAGCCCTGCTCGATCAATTCGAATCGCAGTGGCTCGATGGGTGTCCGCCCGAAATTGATTCGTTCCTCGACAACCGTCTCAACGAACACAACGACGACGCGAACTTTCGCGAACAACTGCTCGTCGAACTCGTGCGGATGGACCTCGAGTACCGGTATCGTTCCGCCGATCACGATGCCAAACCCCTTCGGCAATACCTCGCCGAATATCCCTCGATCGTGCTGACCGCGGACTTAATCGAAGACGAATGGCGACTGCGGAAACGTCACGGTGAGTTACCGTCGCTCGAACAATGGCGTGACGAGTTCCCACCGGACGCGTTCGATTCCCCACGCGCCCACGCGGAGTTCAGCCAGAAACTGCAAACCTGGTTCTCGGAACTGGACGCGTCATCCACTCCATCGGACACGTCGTCGGCTCCATCATCGGACGCGACATCGACGCCTCCGAGCACCAATGAAGACCCACTGCACACGCTCGTCGGTTCTTCGAACGTTGCCGTCACATCGGCGGAACCCACCGACAGTTGGCTGGGACTGCGGCCACGTTTCAAACGCGAGAAACTGTTGGGCGAAGGCAGCTTTGGCGTCGTTTGGAAAGCCTACGATCAACAACTCCAACGAAACGTCGCGATCAAAACGCTGCACCCGGAACTCGCCAGCAACCTGGCCCACCGGGACGCCCTCGTCGCCGAAGCACGCACCGCCGCCGGTCTCGACCATCCCGACCTGATGACGATCTATGACGTCATTGTCGACGCCGAACACGTCCACCTCGTGATGCGGATGGTCGATGCCGAACCGATGGACGCCTGGTGGACCGACTTCTGCCGGAACGCGTCCAACCCCGACGAACGAGTACTCGCTGGCGTGATGGCCCGGATCAGCCGTGCGGTGCATCACGCTCACCTGTCCGGTTTGATCCACTGCGACCTCAAACCACAAAACGTGCTGATCGATTCACGGGGCAACCCAACGGTGCTCGACTTCGGTTTGGCGATTCGCCGATCCGACCAAGAGACGCTCGAGGGAAAGGTCTTCGGAACGCCCGCCTACATGTCGCCCGAACAGAGCTTTGGCGAAACGCACCACCTCGATGGCCGCAGCGACGTGTGGAGCCTCGGTGTGATGTTGTACCGATTGCTCACCGGACAACTCCCATTCAGCGGTTCGACAACATCGCATGTTCTCGAAGCCATTCAAACCCGCAGCGTCGTGCCGCCCGGGCAACTCCGTGACGACATCCCTGACGAGCTAGCAAAAATCTGCCTGCGTTGTCTGTCCAAACGAATCGATGACCGTTACGCGACCGCCGCGGAATTGGCCACGGAACTGCAGCGGTTCGCCGACGAAGCACTCAGTTCGATGTTGCATTCAGCCCAGTCGACCGGGCCGGGAAGACTCGTCGGTTGCCCGTGGAGTGAACCGGATTTGGTCGGCCGAGATCAGATCATTGATTCCGCGGTCGAGTGGCTCGGGCAGGAAAACAACCGCCTGCTGACGCTCACCGGAACCGGCGGAATCGGAAAGACGCAAACCGCGGCCGTCATCGCCAAACGTCTCGCGCCGCAGTCATCCGGTGACATCATCTGGGTTGACGCCGCCACCGCGATGGACGCCGACCAACTCGCCTCGTCCATCCTCGCCGCACTCGGGGTCACCCAACAACCTAACGAACCCTCGCGTCGACGCGTCGCCCAAACGATCGCCGTTCGCGGACCGTTGACGTTGGTGATCGACAACGTTGAACAAATCGTTCGAACCGCGGCGGAACAGATCAACGATTGGCTTTCCCGCAACCCGGCCCTCCGTCTGCTCGTCACCAGCCAACTGCCACTGCGGATTCGCGGTGAACGCGTCGTCACGCTTCCGCCGCTGAGCACGGACGACTTCCGCCAAGCAAGTGAACTGTTCATTCGCCGCGCCGAAGCGGTCAAACCAGGGCTCGAGATCACTCCCGCCGGACAGGACGACATTCGAGAGATATGCCGAATTGTCGACGGCAACCCGCTCGCGATCGAACTGGCCGCCGCTCGTGTCGGCGTTCTCACGCTGAGCAATCTCCGCAAACGACTCACCCGTTCCTTCGGTGTTCTCAAAAGCAATCGAGCCGATCTCCCGGACCGCCATCGAACGCTCAACAGCGTTGTGCGATGGAGTGTTGACCTGCTCAACCCAGGCCAACTCACCACCCTCAACGCACTGGCAATCTGGCCGGCTCCGGTGCCGATGGCGATTGCCGAAATCCTCATCGAAGCTCACAACGAATCCTCGCCCCTTTCGCAGTCCATCGATGACGACCCGTTGGACTGGATCGACGAGCTGCGGGAACGTCAACTGCTGCGGCTACGTGACGACGACGAAACGATTCACATTCACGCCGACAACACCGTGCGCCGTTATGTTCTTGACACATTGCCGGTCGAGACTCGAAACCAAATCGCCGCCGGGATGCTCGACTCGCTGTTGCAAGGCTCGATTCCGCTCTCGGAAATCGATGCCCGGCATTACGCGACCAACCTTTGGGCAGCCGCGTCCTGGTTGACCGAAGCGGACGGATCACTCAGTGACGATCTCGCCTCGAAATGCGTCCGAGCCATCCTGACCGCCGACCGTATCGGTGCCGATCAACTCGACAGCCGCCTGCGAATCGAACGGATCGAAAAGGGACTCACATTCAGTTCGAGTGTTGATCGGATCGAACTCATGGTGCGCCTCGCCGACGCCAAACGCCTCGCCGGACAAACCGATCACGCCGAACGGCTGTGTCGTGATTTGCTCGAGTACTTTGCCTCCCCTGAATCTCGAGAAGACGTCGACCCGGTCGCCGCACTGTCGTCCACTCCAGCTCCGCGTGGCCTCGAATTGGAAGTGGACACACGTTGTTTGTTGTCTCAGATCCTCTTCCGACACAGTCGCGGATCAGAAGCCGTCGGGCTCCTCGAACCGATCCTCGCCCCGTCCAACGAATCGCAAATTGATGACGCCACCCGGCTCGAAGTTTTGCTCGAACTGATCGAAACCAATCGGCGTCTCGGCCACCTCGACAAAGCCACCGAGCTGCTCGAACAAGGACAAGCCATTGCCGACTCGGTCATGGGCGACGCACTCAGCCCATTGGCCGGCCGACGAATCACCGGAGCGGTCGCGGACTCGATCAAACGGTTTGTCCCCGGCCTCACGGTGCAGGAGGGCAAGATCGCTTTGCAACGTGGACGGATCGCCGAAGCACGCAACCTGTTCGATCACGCACTGCGGCAACAAACGCGCGTCGAACATCGCTCCGACCCGCGACACCTGCAACAAGCCTTGCTCGGTCGCGCCGCCGCGTCGGCCGAGAGCGGTGACTTCGAATCGGCCGAACATGACTACGATCGCTGCCAGAGAATCAGCCGCCGGTTGGGTGACCTGCCGACGCTCGCGCAGTCACTCAATAACCGAGCACTCGCCGCCGATGACGCGGGAGACAGCCGCCAGTGCTGCGAAACGCTGAATCAAGCACTCGAGATTTATCGTCAACTCGACGACTACGTTGGCATCGCCATCTGTCTCTCCGCCCGCGCCGCGGCGTTATTGCAACTCGAACGTTTCGAAGAGTCCGCCGAGATACTCACCGGACCCGAAGTCACTCGGCACATCCCTCCGGACTCACTCCACCAAGCAATCGTGTGGGGCGACCTGGGAACCGCCTACCGTCGACTCGGCCGGTTAGAAGACGCCGAGCAATGTCTCGACGATTGCATCGCCAAACTCGACGAACTCTGTGTCGGGCAATCCGCCGAACGTTTGCTCTACGAAGTCGAACGCTGCCTCGTCCGTCGCGACCTCGGTGCTCAACCGGCGATCAACCCGAACGATCACGATCGCCTTTCAATCCTCGTCGAACATTGGCAAAACGAAAACGCCACCCGCAGCCGAGTGCGACAGGCAATCGAAGACTTCGCCAACCTTCTATAAATCGAACCGAGCCCGCTACACGAGCGATCGTCCCCCGTTCGTTGGCATGCACTTTGCGTTCTCTTCTGTTGATAACAACGGTCGGCTAACTGCCATCGCGACGACCGCGGCGCCTTAGAGGTCGCCCATCGAACATTCTGTATCGATGGCCATCAACCACTCGTTCTCACACGAGGAACGAGGCCCGACCGCAATGAACGACGCCACTACTTAGTGGGCGTTAACAACTCATCAATGGAGAAAACCACATGTCAACTATCAATCAAAAACGCAACAAACTCCGCACCCTTATCGCCTGCGCAGCGATCACGATCGGCCCTGCGACTGCGATGTCAAACGTGTCCGCACAAACAGGTGACTTCGACCGCGAAGACCAAGGCAGCAAAGTCGAAGACGATGCTTGGTATGACGTGTCCGAGTGGTTTGACGGCAACGACTACAACCCAACGGACGAAGCGATCGGTCGCTGGGACGATGAAGTTTGGTCGTACAGTGATGCGAACAACAGCACCGACTCTGACAACGACGATCTGATCGTCGATGCCAGCACCTTTTATGGTGGTGACTACAACGAAAGCTACGAGTCGTTTGAAGATCGCGATGAGGATGGAAACTACGAACGTTCGTCACGCTACATCGACAGCGACGGAGATTATCTCAACGACGCGTACGTCACGTACGAGGATGCCGACAACGACGGCATGTATGACACGTACGACTACAACCAATTGTCGCAGACCACTCAGTCCGCCGTGCATCCAAGCAAAATCGCACAGTCGGTAAAAGAAGGACTGAGCGGCAAACAACATCAGGTAAGCGGCACGATCGAAGAACAGAAAATGGTTCGCCGACTCGACAGCCTCGCGTTGATGCTCCACGTCCAACGAGACAACGGCGATACGATCTGGGTTGACCTTGGATCGGAAAGCCTCGGCACGCAACTGTTCCAGGGTGATCGAGCCCAATTTCATGGCCCGATCGTCAAGCGAGGCAACAAGGAAGTCTTGCTCGCAACGAAGGTCGCGATTCCAAACGCCGGTTCGAAAAAGATCAACCGCGTAGGCCACGAATACAACGGCGTCGTCGAGTCCACCAAAACGGCCAAGGTCCGCGGACAAGAGCACCACGTTGTGAAACTAAAGACCGACAGTGGCAAGAAATTGACCGTCGACATGGGCGATGTCAGTAGAAGTGAAGTGCCTGAAAAAGGCGACGAAGTTTCCGTTACCGGCGTCGCTGTGAAAGTCGGCGATCGCGTCATCCTCGTCGCAGACCAAAACCGGTCATAATCCGCACGAACATTCTGACGCAGCGCCTTCCTCGGGTAGGCGGTAGTGGATCTTGTTAAAGATCCTCACGCAGCAGGATCTTTAGCACGATCCACTACCCGAAAATGGTACTGCCAGGAACCGCTAGAGCGTTCTCAAAAATGACGCAGTCGATGACGCCAGGTTTCGAAAATCTGAACTCCGACGAATCCAGTTACAACGATCGGACACGTCAAATCTGAGAACACGCTAAAAAACACCAACAGCAACAGAAAAACCGTTCGCGTATTCGAGAACACCGCCGCTCACTATTGGTGAGCAGCGGTGTTTTTTTGTTGCTTCACCCCATGCAAGAACTGCTGGTAAACTCATCAACCGATCGGCGTTAGCCGCGGTTCACGGGGACAACCGGGGTGAACTCCCTTCGGCTAATTGATCTGCAAGATTCCAAAAATCTCTGTCCCTTTTTACAGCACGTCGATCGCCGCGCTCCGTATCCGCAAATTCCCACACCCCCGCTCCTTCCGCTCAGCAAAGGTTTACTTGGTCGCAGAAACGTCTGTTTGATCGCTTTCACTCCCGAGCAGCGAATTCACTCGAACGATCACCGTCTCATTTTCTCGAACGACCAACATCCCAATCAGTTTTTCGTCCGCCGCGGCAATCACAGGTGCGCCGTTCCATACATCCGCACTCATAACGGTATCCAGCACCCGCCACTGATCGCCATCGGGGCGCAATTGATCCCGGCCGATCATTTCCGTGATCATGATTTCGCTCGATAGCGACGACGAATCCGATCCCACCGCCCGCCACGACACCGCATAAACATCCTCCGGCGTGGACGAGACTCTCAATCGCTCCGGACGTATGTTCGCGCTCGCGAATTCGCCGGCATCGATCGCGAAACCTGCGACCGCCGGCCCGCTCCGTTTCAGACCTTCGACCGGAACGGGAAGGGTCGCGTCGCCATCGAGCACGTTGATGCGAAATGAGTCATCCACCGCTTCCTCGCGCGCCCGCAACACGTTCGCCGGCACCAACAGAGCATCGCCGCCCTCGGGCATCGAAATCACCAACGCCCAACTCGACAGCGACTTCGACCGGGCGATTCCAAAGAAGCTTTCCGTCCAATCGGCCCGCACCCGAATAGCTTTGGGAGGATCACTCGCAAACTGGTTGATCGCCGCCGCCCGGTCGATCCATTCTTGTTTCATTTTGCGGTGCAACCGAAAAACTTCGCCCGGCTGAACCGCTTCACCTGGCTGCACCGGAGCCGGCGTGATGAACGCGATTCCTCCACGAGCGATCGTCGACAACGATTCCGCCGACAATTTCAACCCGCTCATGCCGAGATCCATCTGCACGCCGCTCGTCACCCAAAACTTAGAATCTTTCGACAACAGCGACAAATGCCTCGCATCGATTTTCACCCGAGTATCCACGTGCCGTGCATCAGGTGACAACGAACTACCGAGCACTTGCCCCACCTCGATCCCACGGAACGACAGCGGAGACCCAGGATTGACGCCCCACCGATCATCGCCACGCAAAACCACCTCCATGCCGCCCCGATCCGCTCCCAACGGTGGTGGTGTTTCGAGCCCGTCAAATTCTGTTTGACGTTGGCCGGAATCGCCGGGGATGACACTCAAATACTTCGACCCGATCGCGGTTTCTAAACCACTGATCCCTTGCACGTTCACCTGCGGCCGCACGATCCAAAACCGAGAACCTTCGCTCGCGATCATCGCCGCATCTCGTTCCAAGATAACGTGCACGTCGATGCCATCGAGTTCGCCACGCAGGTTTAACTCGCCGACTCGACCGACCTCGATCCCCCGATACATGACCACGTCGCCCACCTTGAGCCCGTGCCCTCGGTCGAACCGAATTTTGACCCAGACTCCCGGCTCATCGTACGCCGCATAGGTCAACGCGACCGCGAGGATCGCGCACACCAACGTCACGATCCACATCGGCGACCACGCAAGCGTGCCGATTCCACGTTTGCGGGCAACCACATCAGACTCCGGGAAACCCGTTTCACTCATACGATTCATCCCAGATCGAATGGGGATCAAAAGACAGCGAGGCGATCATGCTCATCACCACACACAACGTGAATGCGATGACCGCGGAACCAAAATGGAACTCAACCAAATCACCGAGTTTGACCAGCATGACCAGAAACGCGAGCAACATGACGTCCATCATGCTCCAACGACCGAGATGCTCCATCGCCCGCAACGTCAACGCCTTGTGCTTGCGATGCAGCAGTTCGAGCAAGCTCAACTCAATCAGCAAGACGATCTTCGCGAGGGGAAAGATGATCGAAAACAACAGCACCACGCCACCGACAAAGTAACTACCGTGACGAAACAAACCGATCGTCCCGGTCAAAATGCTCTGCTCACTATGCTGCCCCAATTGCTCGACTTCGAGAATCGGCAACAACACCGCAGGCCAAAAAAGAACGAACGCCGCCACGGCAGCCGCCGCCGTGCGACTGGCACCGACCTGAGACGATTGGCCCGTCGAGATGGTCGAACGACACCGCGTGCAGACTGCTCTCTCATCTGTGTTCAACGCCGGAACATGATGGATCAAACCACAGCAATGACAGGCTCGATAGGGTTGAGTCATCTCGTTCACTCCACCGTCCCGCATGGACGAAGACGAACCCACACAGCACAGGTTCTCAAAACACAGCCGAACACAGCTGCACGACCGTCACGAATCTATCCGCCCGCCCTCCCTCCACGCAAGCCACAGCAAGCCCAGGCAGAGTCCGCCCCAAAACAATCCCCAATCAAGAACGGTCCATACAAAATCCGCCGCCTCTCGCCGCGACTTTGCGTCTCTGCGACCATGCGCCCCCGCGTCAAAAACATCTCCCATTCCAATCCGCCCAAATCCACCCCACCACAATCCCAACACCCGAAATCGCCTCCAGGGTTTACTCCAACGACCTCCCCCAACTCTCTGCCACTCGGCGTCAACAAACACCAGCCAGCCAACCCCAATATTTCCTCACGAACAAACCCTCTCCCCACAAAGCAAACCCGGCCGCAAACGTGCATAATGAGCCCTATCTCGGTAGATCATTCCCTGTCCCCACAACTGGCCCACCCATGACAATCAATCGACGTAACTTTCTCAACGCGACCGCATCACTGACCGCCGCCGCTACCGTTGGCGTTCACACCTCATCCGCGGCTGAATCCAAATCCACCGTCAACTTTGCGTTGGTCGGACTGGGCTCGCTAAGCACCAAACAGATCGCCCCCGCACTTCAAAAGACCCAACACGCCAAACTCGCGGGCATTGTCACCGGCACGCCGAGCAAAGAGAAAACGTGGGCCGAAAAGTACGGCATCCCGCAGCACAACATTTACGACTACGACACGTTCGACAAACTCAGCGAGAACGAAGAAATCGACGTCGTCTACATCGTCCTGCCCAACGGCATGCACCATGAGTTCACCATCCGCGGAGCCAAAGCAGGCAAACACGTCCTGTGTGAAAAACCGATGGCGAACTCCGCCCAAGAGTGCCGTGAGATGATCGCGGCCTGTGACGAAAACACCGCAAACTCGCGATCGGTTATCGATGTCAATTCGAACCTCACCATCAATACTGCATCGAGACCGCTCGACAACGAAACGTTCGGCGCTTGAAAGGATCGGAAG
>NZ_ANOH01000008.1 GCF_000346505.1 Aporhodopirellula sallentina SM41 | reverse complement strand
ATTGTCCTGGGCAGTTGCTCGCGGCGATCATTCCCCCGTCCAATTTGACTTGGTCGGCCAAAGCCGCAATCGAACCGTCGCGCAAGGCGTTTTCAGATCTGACGGCGGAGCAACGTCGCTTCTTTGCCCCGCTGCCCGGCGATGCGATTGTGTTCGGTGGTGCGATCGAAGTCACCCCGGAAGTGTCGCTCGAGAAGCCAGATATCAATTTGTCGGTTTCGTTGCGGACGCTACTGCGGGGCGGACGGACGATGCCGCGGGGACGGCCGCTCGGACGGGATAACAATCCGGATGAGTCGCCGTTGAACCCGCTGCCGATCGATCATGTTTGGCAAACTCTCGAGGTGAAGACCGAAGGCACTGCCGGCGAGATCCGTTCGATGCGGTTGCGTTTCGCGGCCGATCACGACGAAGCCGGGGCAACGCAGTCTAGCGAACCGCCACCGTGGTCGGAGATGCAGTGGGCTGTGCAATTACAAACCGATGCGCCGGAGTTTGCGGTCGACGACGATCTGATTTCTCGGCAATTCATCGAAGGGGTTCGGTCCTGGGAGGTCCGCGTTGCGTTGCCACCTCGATTCACCAATCAATCGTTGCTGATCGGGCGGCGTCGACAAGAGATCGATCCGAAGCGATCCAACCTGACGATCGGTTTGCCTCATGTGCCCGATGCCGCGTCGCAGTCGGCGGAGGTTTGGATTGATCCGACACTGCAGCTCAAACAGCATTTCGATTCTCTCAAAGGTGTCCCGACACTCGACAGTACCAAGGTGGGCCGCAATGAGCCAGCGTTGAGCACGAGGGTGCGTTGGTCGCGGCGGGCCACATCGACATCGGAGACGGCACGTTACCGGTATGAACCGAACGATCGTCCATGGATCGAGGTGATGCCGCGTCAGCATCATTCCCCCACCGGTTTGATCGTGGGGAAACGACTCACCGCGGTGGCTTCGGTCAACGGAACGGATTTGTTTCAGTTGGACTGTTTGGTGCGTTCCAATGCGGAGATGGAGTTAACGTTCCCGATGTCCTTGCAACTCGTCGAGGTGCGACGCGACGGGGTATTGATCACGCCGCGATTGGTTCCCGGCCGAGGTGTGATTTTGCCGCCGCCCGCACCGAGGACTCGCAGCAAATCGATCACCGACGGAGACGGTTCGCGGGGGGCTGCGAAAGGAACACTCGCGAGCCAATCCGTCTCGGCGCCGCGGTGGTCGCGTTTGCAGGTGAATTGGATTTCCCCGGCGACTCGCGGTGGATGGTATCGATGGTTTCAATTCCCCGAAATTCATCTCGATCAGTTGGTCGTTGACGCGCGCCGCGAACTGTTGGCAGCGACGGGAACCAACGTGGTTCAGTTTTCGGCGGCCCCGTGGGGCGCGGCCTCGATGTCGGCGCCGCTGTTGTTGCCCGCTGGCTTTCTCAGTTCACTCGGATGGGTGATCGCGTTTCTGTTGTTAGGTTTGGCCCGTTTGGTGGGCAGTCGAGGACTGCCGACGATCGCCGCGTCGATTGTTTTGGCGTTGTCCGCATCGCTTTTGTGGCCGAGTTCGTCGATGCCGTTGGTGGCGTTTGTTGCTCTGCCTCTGACGCTCGCCGCGTTGCAGTTGGCGACGACGGGTTGGAACCGGTATCGCGAAGAATCAGATTCGAGTTCGGAATGGGCCAACCGTTCTGGATCGATGCAGGCGTCGGCGGGGCAATTCTCCTCGCCGGATTTTTCGAGTTCGCGTTTGTCGTTGGGCGACGAAACCACGGCTCGCCGAGCCGATGCGGGGGCACTGCACCGAACGACTCCGGTGCAACCGTCTGCCAACGATTCGTGGACTCGCAAGTTTGAAGCGGGCGAAATCATTTCGAGTGAGGTGCACTCCGATGGGATCGTCCACGAGGATGGCTCTTCGCAGCAGAACGAGCGATCGCGAGACGGCACGGATGATGATTTTTCGAGTTCGTCGATCGTACCGTTGTTGATTGCCTGTGTTTGCACGCTGTCGGCATTGTTCGTGGGAGGTAACGCATCGGCGCAGGTTCTTCCTAGTCCGCCGGTGGCATCGGGGAGTCTATCGGCGAAGGACGCGGCGCCGCCAACGATCGATGTTCTCGTGCCGCTGAAAAGCAACGGGGACGTGTTGGGGAACAAAATCTACATTCCCGAAGCGTTTTACAATGAGTTGTTCTTTCGTGATCTGAGGTCGGAAATTCAGACACCGATGATCGAGAGTGTTGCCTACGAAGTGAAGCTCGCATCGCCGCTTCAGGGCAACGGGGCCGCGCGTTTGGACCCGATCTCTCGTTCCGCATTTCCTTCCATTCGGAATTCGTCGACGGATCGTACCCTCGAGGCAGGCGGTATCGGCGCGGGGAACGTGACGGCAGGATCACGCGGTGGCGGGCGTGCCGGTCTGACCGCCGAGACGCTCCGGCAATCCGGGGCGGCGAGATTGACCGCGCGCCTCGGCGTCGTGTTGCCTCCCGAGACCAGGCGTTTGCGTTTGCCGTACCGTTTCGAACAGGTGCTCGGTGTGGCTCGCGTGCAGTCGGGCGTCGAACGTCAAACGTTGCGATGGGGAGATGATGGTGATGGATGGGTGTGGGTCGAGATGCCTTCCTCCGAACGTGACCTGACCGTGTTGCGTTCGGCGGAATTGTTGCTCTCGTTGCAATGCGACTACGAATGGGAGGATCCATGGGTGCTCGTCTCGGCGAAGTTGCCACCGCTTTCAGTTGCCCAGTTGAACGTTGCCGCGTCGGATTCGGTGGACTCGGTGATGTTGCAAAACTCAACATCCAGTTGGATCGTTGACCTGCAACGAAAGTTGGGCGTTGACCCCGTGATCCCGACCGCTTCGGCGCTCGCGGAGCCGGACACACAGTATTCCGAACCGGTTCACCTCGGCCCGGTCAATCGATTGCAGCTTCGGTATCAGTTTCGTGACGTTGCCACGGAAGCCGCTTCGTCGTCCGACGCGATGCTGCCGTGGGATGACGAGCGTTATTGGCAGAAACGATTTTGGGTGCATTCGCAAAGCGGAAAGACCGTGATCGAATGCGAGATCCAACCTCGTCGCTCGCTGCCGCCCGAAGCGATCGTGATGTTGTCAACGAATGCTCCCGAAGTGCACGGTGTCGAGTCGTTTGATGAATCCGACGTGCCTAATGAGGAGGAGACATTTGACGAATCGCCAACGTGCAAATTGTTGACTCAGCATTGGAGTCGGCAGCCGATCGAAGAAAACGCGGGCGACCGATCGCTGCGGCTGATGTCGTTGACGACACCGACCCGACCGATCCGTCTCGGTTGGACACTGACGACGCCGCGCGAGGGTGTGTGGCGGATTCGCATGCCGAGGGTGAGTATCGGTGTGGGGGCGTTCGTGACCCAAGGCCCACGCGCGGTACCAGTGATTACACCGGAGGAGTTGGGCGGGTTTGGTGAAGACCTCGACGAGCCGGAGATCACGCCGGCACTGTTGAGGACGGCAGACGAGTCTCTGCCGTGGGTGGCGTGGACGTTCTCGGATGATTTGCAGCCGGATTGGTCGCAAATCGGAGGCCTCGAACCACTCGCCGTGGATCAGTTCTACGCGAAGTGGACGGGGTATCTCAGTTCGATCAACCGCGCGGCGGTCGGGACCGTGACCGACCTGACGTTGAAGCGGATCGCGAAACCGAAAACGCCGTTGGTTACCAAACACGAGGTGACGATCGAAAAAGACTCTCAACGCGTCGAGTTTTTTGCGGAGATCAGGGGCCCGAGTCCCGGCCGCGTGTCATCGTCCGCGTCGGTCGGTTCCACACGATATGCGGTTCATTTGCCGCCCAACGCGAGACTGCTCGATTGGAATTACGAGCCCATCGGTGATGATTCCGGGAACGGTTTCGGAGGCAAAGGAAACCCAAACAGCGAAACCGGTTCGGGAGAGTTCGCAAACGCTTCCGGGAGCGATGCTTCCGGCAACGTGGAGGCGACAAACTCATCGGAGGCTTCGACGCTACCCGATGGCGATTCGAAGCGTCAACCGTGGACGGTGTCTCAGCAGGGCAACGTCACGACGCTCTTGTTGACGAGCGATCGTGAGGGTTTCCGGTTGAGCGTCAACGCGATGTTGCCGATCAGTCCTGGGAAACGCGTGAACCGTTTGCCACTGATGCGTTTGGAAAAGATCACCAAAGCCAGCCTTCATGACGGAGGCGGTGCATCAAACGTGCCCGACTTTGACGAGTCTCATGAGTTGTTGATCACACGAGCCGTCGACGTGGTGGTCGATTGGGCTCGCCCGGTCGGCGGCCAGAAGATCGATGCCGGCGTCGACGATGCGGCGTCGCTGTTGACAGCGGGCAGAGTGGTTGAGAGCCGTTACACGACGAGCGGTCCGATCGAGGAGGCTTTCGAATCGGCTCGCTTCCGTGTCCGACGAAACAATCGTCCGTTCGATGTGGATTCGCGGATCACGTTGCGTTGGGACGAAGGGCGCTGGACGGCACAAACAGATTGCGTGATCACCAGCAAATACTGCCCCGACTACATCGATATCGCGTTGCCGACACGTTGGTGCGATTCGTTGCAAATCGTTCCTCTGTGTATCTCGTCGCGTCAACCAACGCTCGATCCCGCGCTGCAGGTTTTGCGTCTCGAACTGCGCCGGGATGAAGACGGTGGGGCGCAAGGGGACACGAATGCGGATAGCGATTCCGGAGTGAATTCCACTGAGCAAGAACACGTTCGACGTTTCCGATTGATCAGTCGGTTGGCGGTTAGCGAGATTACCCGCGTGAGCGTTCCGGAGATTCGAATCATGGACGTTCGCAGGCACCGGATCGATGTTGTTGTGCCGACTCGACTGACTAACGAGCAGGTTCGTTGGCGGAGCAACTTTGCCGGGCCGATCGCAAAGCCTCGTTGGCGGATCGACCAGCTTTCTGAAGACTTCGCGGCTACCTCGGCGAACGCAACACCTCCGGCGAAACCGAATGACTCCGATTCGAACATGGAGTTGTCGGTTTATGCGGTTACGAGCCCGGGATGGTCGATCGATTTGGAAACGTTGCCCCGGACCGATCGCGTTGCCGAACTGATTCATGCCGATCATCGTGTCCTCGTTCGACCGCAAGATCAGCGATGGTTGATGGTGAGTCGGTTCGATATTTTGCCGGGCGATCAATCTTCGGTTCGGCTGGCGGTGCCCGCGGCGGCCGAGTTGGTCGGTGTCTGGGCGGGCACGCGCGCGGCTGATCTGCGGCGGATCGGTGACAATGGCGAAAGGTCACAGGGCAACGACGGGCGTTCAAGCGATCGTCCAAACCGGCCGGGTGTACCTGCTCAGGCGAACCAGGCTGATGCTTCCACGTCTGTTGAGATGAGTGACACCGAGAACGCGGAAGTGGTTTATGAAGTTCCCTTGCCGCTGAGTCGGTTGAGCCAAACGGTGGAGGTGTTGGTCGCCTTCCCGGATGACCTGTCGGGGCTGTTGTTGCCGAATTTGTTGGGGCTGTCGACCGCGGAAGACGAGGCGAGCGTGGATTGGTGGGACGCCCCGCCCGAAAACGGAGTTGCAGGAAACGTAGCGGTTCCGACGTTGGAATGGTTGCGTGCGTTGCAGCGTGAGGCTGGTCTCGGGATGGGAAATGAGGAGACCGGTGATGACTCGGTCAAGGTCGCACCGATTGCTTCCCGAACACGATTGCGATGGTTAGCGTCCTGCGTCGTTGAGGCGATTCGTTCGTCATCGGATGCGTTGGCGGACCGACGCGACGAAGAGGTTGCGGTGTGGCTGCGTCCGTGGATTTTGCGGTACCGAATGTTGTGCGAAGCGGCGGGAAGACAAATCGGTGGTCCGTCTGGAGAAGAAAGCACACTGGTTTCGCAGGACGATCCTCGTGATCGTGAACTGGCCAAAGCTTTGATCACCGAGCCGTTGCTCGGGTGGGAGGAGATGGATGCGTATATCCTTTCGCAGGAAACGCGGTACTTCTCGTTCGATGCATTCTTGGAAGAAACGCTGCCCGATCTCGACGCGGCGACCGAAGGAAATCTGCGTTCGTCGACACCGGCAACGCGACTCGGCGATTTGGCTCTCTCGGGCCGCGACTTTGCAACGACGTGGTCGGACTTCTTAGCCGTCACAACGCCTCCCGGCTTTGTCGATCGGTATACTTTTGTGTGGAAAGGTCGACGACTGCCGATTCAAATGCTCGCCGATCGACCGGTGCCGCTGAGTGAATACGCGCGGCAACAGGTGCTCCGCGGCGGGCTGTTCATCGCGTTGGCCGGGTTGGTGTTGGTGGTCGCGTTGTTGCCTCGAGCACGTTCCGCGGCCAATCCGTACGCGGGCAATGCGGCCGGACGGTTGCCGGGTGTGAATTGGGAACACCCGTCGTTATGGTTGTTTGTGCTCAGTGCGATCGGAATGGTGTTGATGCCGATTCCGATGGCGATCGGTCTGATGGTCGCGGCACTCGTGCTCGGCGGCAGTGACTGGTCACGCAGGTGGTTCCTCAGTCAGGGATGGTGGGGATCGAAGAAGTCGCAGCGGACACAAAACAATGGTGCTACGGAGAACCCAATGAAGTCGAATGCGATCCATGTTGACGCCGGTCGTTCAGGCAGCGGAGTGAGGTCGAGTGGTACGATGAAGTCGAGTCGAGGATGAACGTGCCGGAGCGTTTGTATCTCGATCATGCGTCAACGAGTTGGCCGAAGGCTCCTGGCGTGGTCGAAGCCATTGCGGAATTCATGACGGAGTGTGGTGCGAGCGCGTCGCGAGGGAATTACCGTAGCGCGCAGTCAGCCGGCGGCGTCGTATCTCAAACCCGGCAGAGTCTCGCGAGTTTGATCGGAGCGGCGGATCCGTCGTGCGTGACGTTCCACAGTGGTTGCACCCAGGCGTTGAACGTGGCAATTCATGGTCTCGCTGGGCACTTTGCCACCGAAGGGCAGGAAGCGATCGTGGGCGCGGCTGAACACAACGCGGTGCTGCGTCCGGTGCGTGCCGCGGTGCAGCGATCGGAGGCTCGTTTGAGGACCGTGCCGTGTGACGAAAGCGGATTGGTCAATCTCGACGGGCTGGCTGATGCGATTTGCGATCAGACGCGAATGATCGCGCTGACTCACGCGTCGAACGTGACGGGCGTGGTTCAGCCTGTTGCCGAAGTGGGACGTGTCGTGGCAGAGCAGAATGCACAGCGGGAACCGAAAGACCGGATTGTGTTTCTATGCGATGCGGCGCAGACGTTTGGTTATCTACCCGTCGACGTGCAGTCGATGGGTGTCCACGTTCTGGCTGCTCCGGCGCATAAAGGCAGCGGCGGTCCGGTCGGAATCGCGATGTTGTATCTGCACCCCGATTGGCATCACGTGATCGAACCGATCGTCCAGGGTGGCAGTGGGCATGACGGGACATCGGACGGGATGCCCGATACGATGCCGGGACGTTTGGAGCCGGGAACGCAGAACGTCGCCGCGATCGCGGGATGGCGGGCGGCAATCGAACATCATTCACCGCGAGCGGATGAGTGGTTGTTGTTGGCGAAGCGACTCCATGACGGGCTGCGAAGCGTCGATGGCATTCGCGTCGCGGGCCAGTGTGGTGCGTTGCCGATCGCGAGCATTGACTTTGGGCCGTTGCTATCCCCGGCGGAAGCTGCCGCGATTCTCGATTCGGAATTCGGGATCGAGGTTCGCGCGGGGTATCATTGTGCCGCGCTCGTTCATGAATGCTTGGGAACGCAGGCTGGCGGAACGCTGCGAATCAGTTGCGGGCACGGCACGACGGAGGCGGATGTGGATCGCGTGGTGGACGCGGTTCGCGAGATTGCGGCGGAGTTGTGAGCGGAGCGTGCGAGCCGGGATGGTGTTAGGCCATCCACGGGGCTTTGTAGCTGAGGCCGAGGTTGAGGATTCGTTGGATCAACGGTTCATAGCTGATTCCGGCCGCTTCGGCTGATTCGGCGAAATCTTCGCCGTATTCGATGTTGGGGTTCGCGTTGGCTTCGATCACGTAGATCTCGCCGGAAGGAGTTAGACGCAAATCCATCCGACCGTACCCACTCATGCTGAGGGCTCGGTAGACCCGTTTGCAGAGTTTGGAGATCTTCTTCTCCATCGCGGCATCGAGATCTTTGGCCGCGTGGGTTGTGATCTCATGACGCTCTTGATACTTGCGATCCCACTTCACGCGGCTCGTCGCAATTCTTGCAGCGTCGTCCGGCAGTGTTCCGAAGTCCATTTCCCAGGCGGGAAAACAGACCAAGCGATCGTTGCCGAGCACGCCGCAATAAATCTCGCGGCCCTCGATGTACTGTTCAACAATCGCGTCCTCACCGGTCTTCTCATGCACGAAGGCCACGCGTTCAGCGAGCGCAGCGTCGTTATGAACGATTGACGCCTGTGAGATCGCGAACGAGGCGTCTTCGGTGACCGATTTGACGAACAGCGGGTAAGTCAAGCGTTTGGGACGTCGCACGGCGCGGCCGTGTCTGAAGACGGCGAACCGAGGTGTCGGGATGCGATGATAGGTGAGGATCTTCTTCGAGAGCGCCTTGTCTTTGCTCAACAACAACCCGCGCGGGTTGCAACCGGTATAGGGTTGCTGCATCAGTTCGAGATAACTGATCACGGCAAAGTCATACGTGACGACTCCGTGGAATTCTTCCAACAGCATGTAGGTGATGTCGGGTTCGAATTCTTTCAACGCGTTGCGGATCGGCGCGAGATCATCGTAGATCCCTAGCGGAAGAACCTCGTGGCCGAGATTGCGCAGCGTTTCGCAAATGTCGAACTCCGCTTTCCACGGCCCCCACTCTTTTTCGTCGATCCCCTCGAGCGATAACGGGGGAACGTGTCCCTCGCGAACGAGAACCAATACACGTAACCTGCTCATCGGACAAACTCCGCACAGCAGGACGGGACGGTCAACGTGCTTCTGCGTTGTCTAGACGGCAACACGGTGGCCTCCTTCGTGTAAGAAATTCGTAATCCGTACGGCGACGAGAATCATGGCGTCGCGTTTGACTTCTTCGGGATGACCACCGAGTCGCAGGTTGAGTTCGCGGCACCGTTCGATCATCTCCTGAACGACCTGGTCGATCGTGTACGCGTTTTCGCCGGTCCATTTGGAAACCGTACGATGCAGTTCCGTCCGGATGCGAGTCAGGAAAGCCGCCGCCGTCATGTTGCGTCGGTGGGCGTCGTCGGCGGAGAACAGCTTGCGGAGGTCGTTGTCGTAAACGCTCGGTAGATCGAGACCGTAGTGGGTTCGTTTTCGTTCGTAGTGCGTTCGCAGCGTTTTCCGCAATCGCGAAAGCGGGTCGACGGTCGCGCGGGACTGCACGACGGGTTTCTTGCCGCGGATCGATTCCATCAACTCGTCGACGGTTTCGAGTTTCTTAATCGCGGGCCAGTTCCGGTACCGGGCTCGCCAACGCGACCCGGGGCGAAGCCACACGGCGAACGTTTCGGCAAAGTCTTCGAGCGGGTGAGATTGGGCGTACCACATTTCCAAATGGTGGACGTAGTTCCGACTCGACGGTTTGGGTTGGTACGATTCCGGATAGGGAACGGACGCTTTGCCGAACACTTTTCGGTAGATCGCACGGCGTCGCAGACGGAACGCGGTGTCGATCGCGTGGCCGGTTTCGTGCCGCAGTATTTTCATGCAGCCCTCGTGCGTTCCGCCTTCCACGTCGAGCAACTGTTTGCGTTCGAGCCGCATCAATCTGCGATGGGCGAGGTAGAAAGGGATGGCGATGCCAGGCACGTCATCGGGCGAGAACCAATCCTCGCTCAACCAGAAATGTGGTTTGAATTTCAGGCCCCGCGCCGCCAATTCTTCGTTGAGTTGAGCGATCCTTTTCTCGAGAACCGTACCGCGAATCGTCAGCTTGAGATCCGACATCCGCAAATCGAGCAACTGATCGTCCGAGAGCGGGAGGAGCTGATCGTCCGCGTCCTGAACATCTTTGCGGCGGGAGAGTGGTATCTGTTCTGGTTCGAGCGGTTTCATCCGTCGTGAACGTCGAACCGGTTCGGCGGCACCGCCACTGCCGGACCGCGAGTGAGATCGTTTCTTCTTTACCAAAACAGGCCACCCTTGGGTTTGGGGCCGACGGTGAAGGAGTCTTGATAGGTTTTGATCTCTTCGTTTTCGGCTCCGCGGTCAACACTCATCTGCACCGAAGGATCCGCACCCATGCTGAAGGGGGCGTAGCCGACGACAAAGATGCGTCCATCGACGTGAAACGTTTCCACCTGCATGTCGGAAACAAACGGGCTCTGGTCGACACGTCCTTTGATGCCACCATAGCCGTTGCGTTGCCACTGCGTGCCACCGATGTAGCCACCCTTGAGCTGCGCGGCGATGCGTTTGCGCAGTCGTTCCGGTTCGACTTCTTTGGCCGTTTCCGGCATCGATCCGAAGAAGAAGTACGACTCGGTTTTGGCACTCTCGACCGCTTTGTATTCGAGCACGGTGTTGATGTCTTCGCTGACCGAACGCCCCTGCGGCATGTAGATCACCGCACCGGCGATTTCGACGAGGTCGTATCCGGCGGGCACGTTGGCTTTGACGGCCGCGACGTCGGCGGCCGGTGAGGAAGGCGAACCGCTGACCGACTCGGTGCCGTCGGCGGTTTCGTCGCTTCCGGATGTGGCCAAGACGGTGCCGATGACGATCGCCATCAAGACGAACATCAATGTGCCGCCGAGGATCGCGGCCAATGCCAGTGGGCTGAGCGTGCCTTTGGCTTTCTTCTTCGATTGTCCAGTGCCGTTTCCTCCGGATGCTTCCGCGGTCGGTTCGCCGACGTATTCGCCGAGCGGGTCGCCTTGGATGGGGCCCTGGTACGCCGTGCGGCCGTAGGGATCGCTGGGGAAATTCGAAACCGCGACTGGGCCAGCGGAGGGGAATTGAATCTGACCGAAATCAAAACCCTCGTCTTCGGGCGTCAGCATTTTGCCCGTGGAGGGACGCGCCGCCGAACGAGCCGGTTGAGTCTTGCCGCCGACCGGAATCACACTGCCGCAAGCGGGGCACTTGATCCGGCCGCCAGCGGGCATCTGTTTGAGATTGAGCGATTTTTGACAGCTTGGGCATTGAATGACAGGCATAAAAACCGAACGTTCCATCCCCTCTTCGCCGCCGACCACGGCACGCGAGAGAGGTGAGAGTGCAAAAGGACAGAGTGCAATGAGACAGAGTGCCAAGTGAAATGGTGAACGGGAAACGACTCTGTCACCAAAAATAGTGAACGCATTCTAAACAGTCGGCGCTTCCTTCGCGACGACAGGCGTACAATCGTTGTATTCGCCACCGATGGAACAAACGCTGCGGTCGAGGTGTCGGTATCGGAGAGATCGTTCGAGTCCGCTCGACGACACGGCTACACTATAAGTGGCCCGTCGAAGAACCGCACGTTCACGATTACCACATCGCAACGCTAGCACGCAATCAAGTATCGTCTGATGACATTACCCACAAAACTCGCTGCAATCATTTGTTCGCTGACGATTCTATTGATCGGTGACGGCATCGTTTCGGCGCAGATCACGGGACGCGGCACGGACCCGATGCAAACCTATTACGAGGCACTGCGTTACTATCGCGATGGCGATATCGAAAGTGCCATTCGCGGATTTGAAATCGCTAGTCGCAGTTCGCGGACTGACATCAATGGGAAATGGGTCGACGCGATCCCGCCCCGTGTGATGCTCGCGGAATGTTACTGGCAACTCGGTCATCTCCCTGCGTGCCGGTTGCAGCTCGACGAGGCTGCCCGGATTGCGGTTCGAAACCGCGGGTGGATCGGGCAGCTCGATTTTTCGGCACTCGGCAACGGCGGTCAAATCAAGCAACCGACCAACAACTTGTGGCCCGAGGTCGCCGCGGTTCGTTTGGTGCCGTTGCCACGGACGTTGCCGCTTCAGCGAGGCCGGGCGGTGACGGAACAATCACTCGCGGCCGGCGGTGTGATCGAATCGCCGAACATTCAAAATCTCGATGCTTTGGAAATCATGCACGCGATCGCGGTCATGTCGCATCGTCGGCGTGTTCTGCTCGGACCGCTCGCGGCGGATGACGGGCTGATTGCCGAGTTGCTCGAGGCGACGAAGCTGCCGTCCAATGCGAGCCAACCTTTGTCGCGTGGTCTGATTCACGCGATGCGTGGGTGTGAATACTACGCGCGGGGCGAAGACAAAACGGTGATCGATCGGGCGGCCAAGTACGCTTCGCTCGGCGGAGTGCATTCCAACACGCCGGTTCTGATGCTTTGCGCGATGAAGATTGCGTCTGCGGGGGACGACAACGGGAAACTGAACCCCGAGGCTCGTGCGTTGATCGTCAGTTCGGCGTCACAGATCACCAACTCTGCGGCGGCATTGGAACAATACGAGTGGATCGGCGAAGCGTTGCAGGTGGCCGTTGGTGTTGCGGACCCGGCGGGTTTATCCCGGGTAGAACAAACCGCCGTGCTCGCGGGGCGATCGCTCGTCCGGCAGTCACGGCTCGCGTCGTTGCATTGTTATTTGGTCGCCGCAGATGCTGCGGTATCAGCCGGTCGACATGCGGTCGCCGCGGAGCACTTGCAGGCGGCCAGCGCGTTGGCGAACCGCCGAGAAGTGGAACTGCCTCGGTTGGAAGCTTACGGCGCATACATTGCCGCCCGGTTGGCGGCCGCGAAAGGGATTCCGATCGGTGCAGCGGGTGGTTCTGAAATGGCATCGGCTTTGAAATCGGTCGCGGACTTTGTGCTCGACCGACGTGATAAACGTCGTCGCGTGATCTCGATGCCGTTCATGTATCAAGCTGACATTGTGTTGGCCGGATTGGGAGGCAACATCGGGAACCAGTCTGCCAAACGAATCTTGAACGGGTACGCAGGACCGGTCGGTATTTCACTGTGGCGCCAGGATCCGCTCAATGCGCTCGCGGCAGCGTATTTTGACGACACCGCAATGCACTCGGCGTTGATGAAGATGGCCGCGATGGAAAGCAATGGCCAGGAAGTGCTCAAGCAGGCCGATCGCTTGCTCGCCAAACGATTGACGTCGCGTCTGCCGCTGCAGGGCCGAATGTTGCAGTTGCGTACGCTTGCGACATCGCCGGCCGATGAAATGTGGCCGGCCGGACGTGAGTTGCTCGCCGACGCGCCGCCCGCGTTCACGAGGCTGCGCGAACGTACACAAGCGTCGATTCTCGTCCCCGCGCCGGCGGAGAATGTTGCCGAACGTTCGGCGAAAGAAGCGTTGGCGATGGAGGCGAGTTTAAGCGATCTGACGCTCTCGCGTATTCCAGTTCCGGAGGTCAATCCGCCGATCGTGGCGTCGACTGATGTTGCCGAAGTCCCCGATGGAGTCGCGTTGTTGACGTTTGTGATCGATGCCGGAAAGGTCTACGCCACTGCGACTCGTGACGGCAATACTCGCACGTGGGTCGTGCCGGCTGCCAACCGCTTGCCGGCAATGGTTAACCGGTTGCTGCAGGAACTCGGCGTCTCTCGCAGTCGTGGGAAACGATTACCTGACAGCGATGAGGGATGGAAGACGGCCGCCGAAAAGTTACGGTCGTTCCTGTTGCCGGAAAGCTCGGGGTGGACCGAAGATGGGATCGAGAAAGTGATTGTTGTCCCCGATGGGCAGCTTTGGTATTTGCCGTTTGAGTTGTTGCCCGCGGTGGCGGTTGCGGAAGTGAAGGAAGCGGACGAAGGCACGGAGGTGTCCGTGCCGTTGTGGGCAGATCATTTGCAAGTCGAATACGCACCGACGCCGGGCTTTGCACTCCGTAGCGTGGGGACGGCGACCACGTCGTCTCGGATCGCGATGGTGGCGAGTCGGTTCTTTGCGCTGCGTGACCTCGACGCGAACCAGAGCATGATCGATGACGTTGTCATGCCCGCTCAGGATCCACTGCTGACTTCGCCGGCGAAGGCTCCGCCGACACAGAACATTGGGTTGGACATCGGGCACCTGATGGTCGCCGCCGCAGTGACGCCGAACTTGAACGATCCGTTGGCGACACATGTGATCCCGGTCGATAATTCAGCCGGACGAACGGCGGGGCGAGGCGATTGGGATGCGCTGCGGGATTGGATTCGCTATCCCGCGAGCGGGCCGCAGTCGGTGGTGATCGCCGGTTGGAAGTCACGGGCGATTACAACCAAACTCGGCGATGGCAGCGAGTTGTTTTATCCGTTGGCGGCCCTGCATGCTTCAGGGGTCCGCGAAGTCGGGCTGAGCCGTTGGCCGACCGGTGGTGCTTCCGCGGCAACGGTGTTGACCGAAGTGGTCAACGAAATCCCACACACTTCACTCGCCGCAGCACTGCGGCGCGGGACGATGATGCTTCGGCAAGCGGAACTGTCGACGTCGAGAGAACCATTGTTGGGTAAACCCGATACCGATATCCCGGTTGTCTCGGGAGAAGCACCGTTGTTCTGGTCGAGCTACCTAAGCACTGGATCGCTGGAACTCGAACCACCTGCGTCGGAAGACTGAGTTGTCGGTGGGGGCGGCTACATAACGCAGAGACGCAATGGCGCAAAGACGCAAAGAGATAGGACTGCAGGATATGTTGGTCAGTGATCGCAGAGCGCGTTGGAGACATCGACCGAGACGATTCCTATCTCACCAAACCTCCGCGCACAACCTTTGCGTCCCTGCGCCTTTGCGTCTCAGCGTTGAAAATCATCACCCCGGTTTCGCTAACAATCTTTCGTAGGCGCGGCGCATAAAAATTCCATCGCCTGTTTCAATCGACGATGGAATTGCGAAAAATATTATGAATCCTCTGTGGCCTAGACGTCTGGCAGGCCGTGGCTGGAGAGGAGGATCGTTTCGAGGTGTTGACGAACCGCAGGGATTTCGACTCCTTGGACGACGTCGTTGGCGAACGCGAAGATCAACATCTTGCGAGCCAAGTCTTTCGACACGCCGCGGGAGCGTAGGTAGTACAGCGAGTTTTCGTCGAGCTCACCGATCGTTGCTCCGTGCGTGCACTTCACGTCGTCGGCGTAAATCTCCAACTGCGGTTTCGTATTCACGACCGCGTCGTCGGACAGCAGCAGAGCTTGGTTGCTCTGTTTGGCGTCCGTTTTCTGAGCGTCTTGGTGAACGAAGATTTTGCCGTTGAAGACGCCCTTGGCTTTGTCGTCGAGGATGCCTTTGTACAACTCGTACGTGTTGCAGTGCGGGCGAGCGTGATCGATGCGTGTGCGGCAATCCATCAACTGTTCGCCGGTCGGCATGTAGAGACCGTTGAGGGTCGATTCGATCTGCTCTCCGTCGAGCATTAGGTTGATTTCGTTTCGTGCCATCAACGAACCGAACGAGAAATAGTGCGAACGAAACTCGCTGCTCTCTTTCTGGTCGACGTGCGTGGACGCGATGTGCAGCGACTCGGTTTGTTCGTGCTGCAGTTTGTGATGATCGAGGAAGGCTGTTTCGTCGAGGTCCACTTGGGTGATCGCGTTGGTGAAGTAACCTTCGCCCTCACGTCCGAGATAGGTTTCGACGACCGCCGCGCGGCTGCCTTTGCCGAGCCGGATCACGTTGCGAGGATGGCTAGCCGTTTGGCCGGCCTCGACGCTGAGGAAGATCAGGTGGATCGGGTGGTCGACTGTGACGCCGTCGGGGATCTCGACGAACGCACCGTCGTTCACGAACGCGGTGTTCAACGCGATGAACGCAGCGGCTTCGTCATCCGTTTCGACCGACAGACGGTTCTGCAGGTCGCCCGCTTCTTCACGGATCGCCGACGCGAGGTTGCCGATCACGGCGCCTTCGGGAAGTTCATGTTCGGTCGACCACTGCGAAACGAAATGTCCGTTCACGAACACGAGTCGATGGAACGATTCGTCGAGCTTTGCCTTTTCCAGCAACGCTTCCGCTTCGCCGCCCGAGAGCGAGATCGATTGAACGTTGCGGTAAGGCTTCGCGGCGAGCGATTTCACGTTGGTGAACCGCCAGTCCTCGATGCGTTTGGTCGGAATACCCAACTGCGTAAACCGGTTCATCGCGGTCTGGCGCAGTTCGGCCAACCAGGCCGGTGCGGTCGACGATTGTTCCGATTGGAACTGTTGAAAGGATTCTTGGTAGGCGTCGTTTTCGGTGGCTATCATTGTCGTTGTTCGGATTGGGTTCGTTGATCAGGTGTCGTGGACCGGCGGTGGTGGATCGGGTGATGCAAACCAGCGTCCGGTCGCGAATGTGCGGGGCGGTCGTGTCGTTTCGGTCAGCTCTCTTGTCGGGTAGGTGATCTTGTGAAAGATCTTCATGCAGCGGGATCTTTCACAAGATCCCCTACGGCCGACCTGACAACCAAGCTGCGTCGGACGACTAGCTAGCCGCGACCGCTTCGCTGCCTTCGTTTAGGAAGCTGTAACCCTTGTCTTCGAGTTCGAGAGCCAACGATTTATCGCCCGAACGAACGATCTTGCCGCCGGCCAACACGTGAACTTTGTCTGGCACGATGTAATCGAGCAAGCGTTGGTAGTGCGTCACGACGATGATCGCACGTTCAGGGCTGCGAAGAGCATTGACGCCTTCGGAAACAATCTTCAACGCGTCGATGTCCAGACCCGAGTCGGTTTCATCGAGAACAGCGAGCTTTGGCTCGAGCATCGCCATTTGCAGGATCTCGTTGCGTTTCTTTTCACCGCCCGAGAAACCTTCGTTGACGCTACGGTCCATCATGGATTTGTCCATGCCGAGCAACGCGAGTTTTTCCTTCAGCATCGAAACGAAATCGCTGCGGCTGATCACCGGTTGATCGTTGTGTTTGCGGATCGAGTTGATCGCGGCTTTGAGGAAGTACTTGTTGCTGACGCCGGAGATTTCGACCGGGTATTGGTAAGCGAGGAACACGCCTTCGGCGGCACGTTCTTCGATTTCCATATCGAGCAGGTCCTTGCCGTCGTAGGTCACTTCGCCTTCGGTGATCTCATAGTCTTCGCGGCCGGCCAACACGTGAGCCAACGTACTCTTGCCCGAGCCGTTGGGCCCCATGATCGCATGGACTTCACCGGCGGCGACGCTGAGGTTGATGCCCTTGAGGATTTCGGTGTCTTCGCTGCGAGCGTGAAGGTTCTTGATTTCTAACATGATAAGAGGTTTATGTTCGGAACGGATGTTGGAAGGGTGTGGCGGGAGGCGAATCGTGTGGGCATTTTTCGCCCGATCGTCGATGCGTTCCCGCAATGAATCGAAACGGTGCCTTAGCCGACACTGCCTTCGAGGCTGACGTTGAGCAGTTTGCGGGCTTCGACGGCGAACTCCATTGGCAGCACGTCATACACCTCTTTGCAGAAACCGTTGACGATCATGTTGACCGCGTCTTCGGTCGAGAGGCCGCGTTGGCGAAGGTAATAAATTTGGTCTTCGCCGACCTTCGATGTCGATGCCTCGTGTTCGACCTTCCCGGTCGTGTTTCGCACTTCGATGTACGGGAATGTGTGAGCACCGCAACGGTCGCCGATCAACAGCGAATCGCACTGCGAGAAGTTCCGCGCGTTGGTCGCGTTCTTCATGATCTTGACTTCACCGCGATAGCTGTTTTGTCCAACGCCGGCTGAGATCCCTTTCGAGATGATCGTGCTCTTGGTGTTCTCGCCGATGTGGATCATCTTCGTGCCGGTGTCGGCTTGTTGATGATTCGCGGTTACCGCGACGCTGTAGAATTCGCCGACCGAGTTATCGCCTTGCAGAATCACGCTCGGGTATTTCCACGTGATCGCCGAACCGGTTTCCACCTGGGTCCAAGAGATCTTCGAATTCGCACCACGGCAGGCACCCCGTTTGGTCACGAAGTTATAGATGCCGCCTTTGCCCTCGCTGTCGCCCGGGTACCAGTTCTGTACCGTCGAGTACTTGATCTGGGCATCGTCCATCGCGACCAGTTCGACAACCGCGGCGTGCAGTTGGTTCTCGTCACGCTTCGGAGCGGTACAGCCTTCGAGGTAGCTAACGTAGCTGCCCTCTTCGGCCACGATCAAAGTCCGTTCGAACTGCCCGGTGTTTTGAGCGTTGATGCGGAAGTACGTCGACAACTCCATCGGGCAGCGGACGCCCTTGGGGATGTAGCAGAACGATCCGTCACTGAAGACGGCCGAGTTCAACGACGCGTAGAAGTTGTCCGAGTGAGGGACAACCGAGCCGAGATACTTCTTGACCAACTCAGGGTGTTCGTGAACGGCCTCCGAGAACGGGCAGAAGATCACGCCGTGCTTCTCCAGCGTTTCGCGGAACGTCGTCACGATCGAAACGCTATCGAAGACCGCGTCGACCGCGACGTTCGCAAGGACCTTTTGTTCCTCCAGCGGGATGCCGAGCTTCTCATAGGTCTCGAGCAGTTTCGGATCGACTTCGTCGAGGCTGTTCAGTTTCGGCTTCTGTTTCGGTGCCGAGTAGTAGACCGATGCTTGGTAATCGATCGGCGGGAACTTCACGTTGTGCCAGTTCGGCTCTTCGAGCGTCAGCCAGTGTCGATAGGCTTTCAAACGCCATTCGAGCAGCCATTCCGGTTCGTTCTTTTTCTCGGAGATCAAACGGACGACGTCTTCGTTCAAACCCGCCGGAATAGAATCAGCTTCGATGTCAGTAACGAATCCGTGCTCGTATTCACGCTGGGCGTATTCTTCCAGCAGCGCGTTTTCAGATGACATGTTTGGTTTCTCCGGTGTGGTCATAGGACGCCAGTTCGGGGGAGATGCGTGGCCCGTTGAGGGCGGGAGATCGCTCGCGACTGAGATTGAGTATTTCGTTTTGTTAAAAACGTCTTTGTAAAAACTTCGTTTGTTTCGAAAACTATGAAGGGCCGTAAAGTAGCCCGGTTTCCGTTTAGGGTGAACCACCACGACGAGGAGCGGGAAAACTCACGAGAGGAGTTTGCCGAGCCATCGTCGCGTTGAGGTCTCGGAACGGTGCCCATTCTTCAGGCAACCGGTCCTCGGGGTAGATCGCCTTCTCGGGGCACTCCGGCACGCAGGCTTCGCAGTCAATGCATTCATCCGGATGGATGTACAGCATTCGCGGCCCCTCGTGAAAACACTCTACCGGGCAAACGACCACACAATCGGTGTGTTTGCAGTCGCAGCAGGGCTCGGCAACTACGTGGGCCATGTGTTGATTGAAACCGGTGGATGCAGAGACGTGTAACGGGAAGAAGTGTCGAGAAGAGGACACTCTCGCGGCAGAGCGAACCGATTCGAACGCGGCCGAAACGAGAGTCACCACCGAACATTAAAGCAGACGGTGTACCAATGGCCGCGAATGGAACCCTCGGTGCGTTGCAAGTTGTTGCATGTAAAGCCTTTGTGTTTATTGGTGCGATTTGCGAGCAAAACACGTGTGACCAAATATGGTCGTTCATCCGCGATGCGTATTGCACCGGTTGTATGGATTTTGGCTGTGTCTGACGTGAAACGCAAAAAGATGAGGGTTGTCGATATTTGGTCACATGATCATATTGGGATAGTTCGGTGGTCTTGGGCGATGGCCCCGTAGTCCGCCTAGAATGCCTCCCTTCTCGTGTGAGTGCGTGCCTTGTCCTCCGATTCCCTCAGCTACGAACGGCTCGTCGAGCGAATGCTCCGCCAGCTCAACATGGGCCACGGGCTCGATGAGCTGCTCGCGTCGGTGTTCGATCATCTCGCCGATCTCGTCCCGTCCAACCGAATCGCGGTGGCGTTGCTCGAGGAGCCGGCTCGCGTGTTGCGGTTGGTTGCCTGTCGGTCCGACGGGGAGTTGATGCTCAAGATCGGGTACGCCGCGCGGTTGGAAGGGTCGACGCTCGCCCCGCTGCTCGAAACCGGCGAGCCGCGGATTATCTCGGATTTGGAGGAGTACCTGCGTCACAAACCAGGCTCCAGCTCGACGGAACTGATCGTCCGCGAAGGCATGCGGTCCAGCCTGACGCTGCCTTTACTCGCCGACGGGAAAGCGATCGGTGTGCTGTTCTTTTCCAGCCGCGAGAAAGGTCGCTACAAGAAACGGCACGCTGAGTTGCTCGGTCGACTCGCCAGCCCGATCGCGATCGGTGTCGAAAAATCACGGTTGATCGGTCAGTTGCAACAGACCAACGAGGAGTTGGCGCGGGCGAACTCAGCCAAAGACGATTTTCTCGATACCCTTCGCAACGAAGTCGACAAGCAAACCGAGCAACTTCGGCGATCCGAGACTCGCTATCGATTGCTCGTCGAGATGGGGCAGGTGGTCAACTCGAGTCTCGACATGCGCGAGGTGTTCCGTCACGCGGCGGTGCAAATCCGCAAAACGCTCGGATGTGACCGGGTCAGTCTGCTGTTAGTGTCCGGTGAAGAGACAACGCGTCACGGGTTCGCACTCGAATTCAACGGCGACCGCGACCGGTGGGCCGACATCCCGACCCAAACGTTGCCGGGCTCGGCGTTCGATTGGGTGATGCAACACAGGGTCCCGCAAGTCGTCCGGTCGTTGAAAGAGTTGCAGGCGTTCCCGGAAGATCGCCGGTTGTTTGAGGTGGGGTATCGGTCGAAGGTTTATCTGCCGCTGCTTTCACGCGATCAAAGTGTGGGAGTTCTGGGCATCGTTTCGCGTCACGAACATCAACCCGATCATTGGGACCTCGAACTGCTCCGCGAATTATGCAGTCAGTTGTCGATCGCGTTGGACAACGCATCGGCGTACAGCGAGATCGATCGTTTGCGAACGGAGTTGGAACAGCAGAACGTCTATCTGCGAGACGAGATTCGCACCGATCATGACTTCGGAAACATCATCGGTGATTCGCCTGCGATGCGGCAGGTCCGCGTGGCGGTGGAGCAGGTCGCGTTGACCGACTCGACGGTCTTGATTCTTGGCGAAACGGGGACAGGCAAGGAGTTAGTTGCCCGGGCGATTCACGACGGGAGTGCCCGCCGTGACAACTTAATGGTGAAGGTGAATTGTGCCTCGCTCGCGCCGTCGTTGATCGCCAGTGAATTGTTTGGCCATGAGGCGGGCGCGTTTACCGGAGCCACCGAACGGCGGCGTGGTCGGTTCGAGTTGTCGCACCACGGGAGCATCTTTCTCGATGAGATTTCGGAAGTGCCTGCGGAGACACAAGTCATGCTGCTGCGTGTTTTGCAAGAACGCGTCATCGAACGTGTCGGGGGCAGCGAACCGATCGATGTCGATACCCGAGTGATCGCGGCGAGTAACCGGAATTTAAAAACCGCGGCGGAAGAAGGCCGCTTTCGCGAGGACCTTTACTATCGTTTGAACGTTTTCCCGATCGTCATTCCACCGCTCCGGGAACGACGTGAAGACATTCCCGCGCTACTGAATCACTTCGTGGCCCGTTTTTCGGCTCGCATGAACAAGAGCATCACCCGGGTGGACCGGCGCGGGATGGAAGTTCTGATGCAGTACGATTGGCCAGGGAATGTTCGCGAGTTGGAAAACATCGTCGAGCGTTCGATGATCATCAGTCGCGGCGATACGCTGTCGCTCGACGCGTCCTGGCTCTCCGGCGGAGTTGCGTCTCCGGTGAATGAAAACTTGGTCGGTCATTCGCCCTCAACCGACGAAACCGTTTCGCTGAGCTCCGGTGCAACGAATGGCACTCATCGGACGCTGGCAGAGATTGAACGCCAGGCGATTCTCGACGCGTTGGCGCGTTGCGATGGCAAGGTCTACGGCGGGGACGGAGCCGCAGCCGCGTTGGGCCTCAGGCCCACGACGCTGTATGGGAAGATGCGAAAGCTGAAAATCAAGACTCGACGCAAACATGAGTAGTTTGACGATTGAGCCCTCGATTGTTATTCGGCCCAATTTGCGGGTTGGTGGATGCCGCGGTCGATGGGAGTAACGTGACGCGGTGGTTGGTGGGACACAGCGTGACTTCGATCCCATCCGAAAACCACGATCAACCAATTCGTCGGCGGGCATTCCAACCGGCTATCCCATGCCAACCACGGCCCCTGCAAATCGCGGCGAACTGTCGGATTCCGGCAGCGGTTTGCAGCAAAAGTGAAATGTTCTTGCCTGGCGTTTGGGCGAGATCGTCACGCCGAATTCCAAAAACTCTATTTTTGGCGAAACGGCAATCTGCTGGTCTGTTCGAGTCGCTATGCTATCCCGGTGAACTTTGATTCACGAATTCGATGGTGGAGTGAACGCGTCTGGCGAAAACCGATCGGGGCTCGGCGATTGCCAATCACTCAGGAACGCTGGGAGAGTCAGCGTGGTTGCAAAGACAGGTAGGAGTAGATGACAGTCGTGAGTGAGTCTTCAGCGGAGGAGAAAGATGCGTCGATCAAGACGGAACCTCAAGCGAATCGTTGGACGTTTCTGACCAATCATGCGCACGTGCTGATCGTGCTGCATGGCGATCCCGACATCGTGCTTCGCGAGGTCGCGACGCAAGTCGGGATAACCGAACGCGCGGTCCAGCGAATCGTTCAGGACCTCGAGGAAGACGGGTTCATCCGCCGAGAGAAAGTCGGCCGCAAGAACCACTACGAAGTTCTCACCGGCAAACAGCTTCGTCATCCGATCGAGGCGCACCGAACGATCGGCGATCTGTTGAAACTAATCCACGGCGAATCAGCCTAACTCGTCGTCGTCACCACGAGTCCGCTGAGCAACCAGCGGATACATGGAACGAGATTCCACCCGTGAGCCGAAGTGAGTCAGCACTCGGGGGTTGGGCGTGTTGAGTCGGGGGCTTGGTTGGCGTGTCTACCCGAGGCCTTACGGCCATTCGGCTCACGTAGATCGGTCTTTCCAAGACCGATTGCAGGCGTTGGTTCGTTCAACGATCCGATGTCTTTGAATCGGCTCGCGAGATTGGTCGTGGGGTGTCCGCCTCGGAGATGCGGACCTACGTGGGGCGTTGCTCGGTCTTTGCAAGGTCGAGGGCAATCACCTTCCGTCGAGCTCGCCCGGGCGGAAGCTTTTGAGGACCTGCAGGCAGTTGGCGTCTCTACCCGAGGCCTTGCGGACGTTCGGCACACTGAATAAGGGGACAGACTACAGAATGTTGCCTGGGCGGTAGGCGGCGGCTTCGGGGTTGGCGTTGACGAGGTCGGCGATCTTGGCGTTGACCTTTTCGATCTGTTGGGCCGCGTTGCCGATGAATTCAATCGGTGCCCCGATCGCTGAATGCAGTTGCTCGTCGTTCATCGGGATCCGTTCATCGGTGGCGAGTCGTTCAATCAGGTCGTTGTCGTCACGACCGCTGTCTCGCATCGCCAGTGCGGCGGCGACGGCGTGTTCCTTGATCGCTTCGTGTGCGGTTTCGCGACCCACGCCTGCTTTGACCGCGGCAACCAAGATCTTGGTCGTTGCCAAAAACGGCAGATAACGGCGCAGTTCACGATCGATGACCGCTGGGTAGGCACCGTAGTCCGCAAGGACGGTTAGGAACGTTTCGAGTTGACCGTCGATGCAGAGGAATGAATCGGGAATCGCAACGCGGCGGACGACACTGCAACTGACATCGCCCTCGTTCCATTGGTCGCCGATGAGGCCGCCGACCATCGCCAGGTAACCTCGCATCAAAACACAGAACCCGTCGATACGTTCAGCCGAGCGGGCGTTCATCTTGTGCGGCATCGCTGACGATCCGACCTGTCCGGGACGGAAACCTTCGGTCGCCAATTCGGCGCCCGCCATCAAGCGAAGCGTGCGGGCAAAGTTCGCGGGGCCGGAAGAAAGCTGGGTCAGCGCCGAAACCACGTCAAAGTCCAACGATCGGGCGTAGACCTGACCGACGCTGTCGAAGACCGATTGGAAGCCAAGACGTTCGGCGATGCGTTGATCGAGTTGATCGAGTTTGCCAGCGTCGTTTTGGAACAGGTCGAGCATGTCCTGCTGTGTGCCGACGGGGCCTTTGATCCCACGCAGCGGATAGCGGGCGATCAACTCGTCGATGCGTTGGTGAGCGACGAGCAATTCCTCGGCAATGTTGGCGAACCGTTTGCCAACTGTGGTGACCTGCGCGGGCACGTTGTGGCTGCGTCCGGCGATCGCCAACTGGGCAAACTCGGCGGCACGTTCGGCGACGAGCGACAACGACGTCACGATGCGGTCGCGGACGAGAACGAGCCCCGATCGAATTTGAAGTTGTTCCACGTTTTCGGTTAAATCGCGGCTGGTCATTCCCTTGTGAACGTGTTCGTGACCGGCCAACGCGTTGAATTCTTCGATGCGAGCTTTCACGTCGTGCTTGGTCACCCGTTCGCGGTCATCGATCGATTTCAGATCGACTCGCTCGAGGACTTTCCGGTACGACTCGATGACCTCGTCGGGGATCGAAACGCCGAGGTCGTTCTGTGCTTCCATCACCGCGATCCATAATTTTCGTTCCTGGATTACTTTCGCTTCGGGGGACCAAATGGCGACCATCGCGTCGCTGGCGTATCGAGAGGCGAGAACGTTAGGCAAAACGGAGGGCATTGAGGCCGACACGGAAATCTCCGAAAAAATGAGCGAGCAAACGAGGTTGCCCGGTTCAGGAAATGAATCAAAACGGTTTCAGAAACGCTCGCACGGCCGAGCGATCACGCCAACCGCGTGGTGAAAACGACTGAATCTTCAGCACGTCGGTGGAGAATATAGTCGCTCGTTGGCTCCGCACGAATGACGGGCACAACCGTCGGAGAAATTTACGTTCCGATGGGGGATCTACTGGCAAGCGGGGCGTCAGGGTAAACTCGTCGGCATGACTTTGACCAGCCACGCGATCGTCCTTCTCGCCAAGCTTTTTAGCGGATTCACCGTCCGGTGGGTCGATTGCCAACCCGATACCTGCCAACGCATTTACTTCGCCAATCACACCAGCCACCTCGACGCGGTGGTGTTGTGGTCGGCGTTGCCAAAAGAGATCCGCGCCTTGACGCGGCCCGTCGCTGCGAAAGATTACTGGAGTGGTGGATGGTTCAAACCGCATATTGCGGCGAGCTTCAACGCGTTGCTGATCGATCGTAAAGAGATACGCGTTCACAAAAGCCCGATCGATAGCATGATCCGGCAGATGGGCGACATCTATTCGTTGATCGTTTTTCCCGAAGGCGGCCGCAGTGCTGGGGAAGAGATGAGCGACTTCAAGAGCGGGCTGTATTACCTGGGCAAGAAACGTCCGGACTTGGAACTCGTTCCCGTCTACATGGAAAACCTGAACCGGATTTTGCCGCGAGGCGAAGTTTTGCCGGTACCGCTGTTGTCCTGTATCACCATCGGAGCCCCCATCTTTTTGGAAGCGGGCGAACCGAAAGCTGACTTCCTGCGACGGGCACGGCAGTCGGTGTTGCAACTCAAAGACCTATAACTCCTCTCTAAACGGATTCTTCGAATGAGTGACGGTATCGATTCCAACCCCAACCGTGCCCCGTGGACGTCACCGGGCGGAGCAGGCGATCCGGCTAACCCCGGCGACCCCTACGCTCCTCACGAGGCCGCGAACCAACCGCCGGCCAAAAAAGGACTCGGTTGTTGGGTGTGGGGATGTCTCGGCGCGGTCGTGTTCATGTTGCTCGCGATGGTCGGCATCGCGTTCGGGACGTACTTCTTCGTAACCAAACAGGTCGCCAAGTACACCGACACGCAGCCCGCCGAGATGCCGGTCGTTGAGTTGGAAGACGAAGAACTCACCGCTCTCGAACAGCGAATCGAATCATTCACCAGTCAGGTCCGTGGCGATCAGGGTGCCGACAGTAGCGCGGGCGTTGACACGGGCGACTCGGAAGGAGACGACGCCTCGGATGCCGAGGCTGACACTACCGAAGAGCCGCCGATGCAAGAGTTGCAACTCAGTGCGAGTGAGATCAACGGGTTGATTGCGTCGAAGCCGGAACTCAAAGGACGTGTCTTTGTGGACATCGCCGACGGCCGCGTGTTCGGGAAAGTTAGCATCCCGACCGACATGATTCCCGGTGGCGATGGCCGTTTCTTCAACGCCGATGGCGAGTTCGACGTGTCGATGAGCGACGGCGTCCTGGTTGTGCGTTTGATCGACGCGAGCGTGAAGGGCGAACGCATTCCTCAACAGATCCTCGATCAGTTCTCGCAGGAAAACCTCGCCAAGGACGCTTACAACGACCAAGAGAACGCCGAGATCTTAAGGAAGTTTGAAAGCATCGAGGTGGTCGACGATTCGATCGTGCTGCGTTTGCGAGAACCGGCCCCAGAGCCGAACGCGAAACCAGAGCCGAACGCGAAACCCGAGTCGGACGATACTCAGACGGCACCTTCCGCCGAGGACGAAGTCGAACCCGCCGCGAGTGGCGTTTGAGAACTGAGTGATTCACGCCGTGTTACCGTACCGCGATCGAGATCCAACCGTCGGTCAAATCGATCGCGTGTACTTTTAACTCACGACCTGCGAGAGCCGGCAATTTGATCGTCTCGGGCAACGTAAAGTTGCGGTGCAGCAGCTCGTTGGGAAAGAGATCGTTGAAGCTCTTTTCCATGTTGGTCTTGATCGCGGTTTGGCTGATCGTGAGTCGACGCGTTCCCGGGAATGACAGGTCGACTTCGTCGTCGCGGATCAACCACATGGTGGAGTCTTCGCCGATCACGGGACGGTAGGTTGCCGCGACCTCGAGCGTTCGTTTGATTTCGCGGTCACCTTGAGCGAAACGAGTGCCCCGCAAACCGATCCGTAACGTTTGATTGTCGGCTTCGACAAACACCGGCCGGAACGAATGCAGGTCGACTTCAAAATCTTCTTCCGATGGGGCCGGTTCGCTGTCGGCGACTTCCGCGACCGTATCCACCACGGTGTCGAGGCTGAGTTCGTCAACATCGAGGTCGACGCCAACGCTCGTTTCGATAATCGCGGCGGTGACTTCCGGCGGCGCGGGGATCGGTTTAGGTAACGCGATTCCGAGGGCACCGACGAGTTCATTGATTTTGGCCGGAGACATCGTTTGGCCGGACAGCAAGTTGGTGATCGTGTTGTCGAGCACGCTCTGGTGCACCTGGACCGCACTGAAATAACTGCCCGGATGGATTCCCTGCCCGGTCGCGGATCGAATCGCTGACAGCGATGGCGGTTCGACAAGGGCAGCCAATCCGCTGTCGCGTTGCAAGTTGGCTCGCGAGTAAACGGCGTTCGTGGTCGAACCGATCGTGCGTGTCAGGGCCGGCAAATCGAGTCGACGGAACCACGGATTGATCGCTTCGTCGATGCTCGGGAATTCGCGTTCGGCTGCTTTTGCGGTCTGCATATCGAACTCGCGGACGGTTTGGTCGCGTAGTTTGTTTTCCGAGATCGCTTCGGCGAGTGGGCGTTGTTCGTTCGCCTTTCGCATCGCAATTTTGCGGACCAACTTCAGCGGATGATTGATGCGTTTGACTCGCGATGACAAGTCGGCCGTTCCAACAGTCGCACCGAGAACGATACCTCGTTCGGTGATCGCGAATTGCCGCGCGGCGTAGACTTGCCCGTTCGCGTTACTATCCAGAGTGATCGGTTTTCGGAAACCTCGCGTGTTCGATGAGAATGCCCCGTCCATCCTCACCATCAAACGCACATGACCATCCGAGGGCAGCAATTGTGCTGTCACGTTTCCGACGATTCTGGCACTGCCCAACAGCCGGGTACCGAGGATGCAGTCGTTGACGTCGTTGGGATTGTTAACCGGGCGAGAAAGTGCGTCGGTGATCGTGCGTCCGTCGACCCAGCCACGTAGGTTGGGTTTGCTGAAGTACGATCGGATCTGCGAGGTCACCGCGGGCGCTTGGTTTGCATCCGACAATCCGCTGAGCAAACGTTCGAGCCGGGCGATCTCTTCGGCCGAGAGCTCGTCAAGTCTGCGGTGAGTGAGCCCGGGCGACGCGGCTTCCTCGGATGAATCGCCACCGCGGTCGCGAGCCCGTTTGGGCGTTTCATCTTTAACGACAAAGAGTTCTGCGATCGCATCGAGCTGTTTCTCAACCGATTGCAATCCGCGTTTCGGATCGGAGTAGCGAAGCGCAGCGATGTAGGTTTGCAGGTTTCTGCGAAGCCGGACCATGGGCTCGAGTTCCAAGCCGACATGAAGTCCGCGAAGGCGTGATTCAAGTTCGACCGCGGCGCGTCCACGTTTCGATACGGAGTCCCCGTTCGAGATCGCGTCGCTCAAGGGTTCGAGCGTCAGATAGCTCAGCCAAGCCGATTGGTTGGAGTCATTGGTGGATCGTTCGAGGTAAGATTCGATGCCCGCCATGGCCTCGATCACGGCGGCTTCCGCCTTTTCGAGATTCGGCAGTCGGTCCGGATCCAGTGCTTCGCGGGCGCGGTCGATCGTATCGAGCAACCCGGCAACGCGATCGATCGAGTCAAAGTAGTGAACGCTCGAATTCAGGAGAACGGCACCCTCGGGTAAAGGCGGATAGGCCGACAACGACGGACCGGCGTCGTGCGAAACGTGCATCGACGCCGGTTGGATCGATACCGGTGCGTTCTCCACGATCGGCCAGTCGGCAGACGTTCTCGCGGTCAATCCGGCAGGGCAAAGGGCCGGAACGATGACTGCAAACAAGGCCGCGATCGAAAAACCGTTGAGCTGGAGCATAAGTGTTCTGGGCGGACTGCGGGGAATGTGGGTTTCGCCAGTTTAGCTAGTCTGGCAGTAAAAGCACGAGATGGGGCACCATTGAGAGCACGATCGGTGCCATCGAGCGGATTTTGGCCGAATTTCCTGTCCGCACTGTGTCGCGCCGTGCCGCACTGGCCGACAGAACGGCGGCTATACTGGCGCAGGGATGATATTTCAGTAAGAACGCGAGGGAGGCGAAATGACCGATTGCACGCAGGCGGAAATCGCCGGGAGGATTGTTCGTCAGGCGCGTTCGGCGTGCCTGGGCACGATCGATCGTGACGGTGGACCGTTTGTCTCGTTGGTGAACGTCGCCGCGTCGGTCGATTCCCGGCCTGCGATCCTCATGCTGCTGAGCGGATTGGCACGACACACCAAAAATCTGATTCCGAATCCGTCTGCCTCGTTGCTGCTCACGCAGTCTCCTTCGCAATCGGTCACGTCGGACACGGATGCCACTGCAGATCCGCTTGCTGGGGCACGCGTCACTTTGTTGGGGGAGGCTGTTGCGGTGTCCCGAGACGCGGACGCGTCCGAACGTGCAACGTTTCTCGCCGCACACGAGTCGGCGGCGAAGTACGCAGGATTTGGCGACTTTTCTTTCTACCGGTTTGAAATCGCGGATGTGCATTTGGTTGCCGGTTTCGGGCAGATCTCCACGTTTTCGCCTGACGAGTTGTCCTAGTACCGGCGATTCTTCACTGATCCCTTTTGGTTTTCATTTCTTCGAGGCGAGACACACATGGCATTCCAACCCGAACCAAACAAAAAGGACACGCCGGACGATGCGTTGACAGATCCGTTGCCCCAACCGTTGGCGGAGCATGTCACCAACGACGTCGACAAAAAGCAGATCGCGCAGTTCGTGACCACGATCAAAAATTCAGAGCAGCAAGTCGGCGAGAACATCATCGCGGCGTTGCAACACGAAGACACCGTCGCGGTGTTGACCACCGTCGCGATCGGTCCGGATGGCAACCAAAGAGTGATCTCGGCGGCGTTGAATCCGCAGCGGATGAAACAGGTGCAGGAGATCCTTCGCGATGCCGAAGTCGAACGCGTCGACGAGCAACCTTGTTTCGGGTTTCATTGCTTAGTCAAACCGAAACCGTCGTGAGCACCGCTTGCGATACCGCAGTGAATCCACATCAACACCGGGCGTTTGTCAGTCTGTTGGATACTAACCTGCTAGAGCCCTTCCGAAACTCTTGGCGAGTTTCGCTACCCTGAAATCATGCTATGACGCACTACTGATTCTTCACGGTGTTGTTACTCCGAAGGTGATCGCAGGAGTGCAGGTTTGGCAACCGATTGAGTCTACATGCCGAGTTGTGTTACGGCAGTTCGCGGATTCGCAGTTTGCGAAATTGGATCGGAGAACCTTCGCTTTCGAGGCAGAGATAGCCTTCGGCGGGTTGAATGTCGGTTCCGCCGGAAACCTCTTCACCGTTGACCCACAAACGGACTTCGCCGTTGATCGCACGGATGTAGTATTGATTCCATTGCCCGTGTCCCTTGGCGAGGTGTTGCCTTGGGAAACTGCGACTGCCATTGGGAGAAAGCGGCGGGAACGGTGTCATGTCGACGCGAACCGGGAACACGTCTCCGTTGGTTCCGAACCAAGAGGTGTCTTTTCCTTGTTCGCGAATCATGTCCGTGTAGCCATGGTCGAGCATCTGGACTTCGATTCCGTCAGGCAGGCCTGGTTTTTGTGCCTCGGTGAGTTTGGCGATCGACTCGGGCGTCGTCCATACAAAACACCCCGAGTTGCCGGCGGGCTTTTCGTGCATCCATTCGACGACTAATTCAAAGTTGCGATACTCTTTCGCGGTTCTCAGCACGCTGACGGGACGGCCGGTGCAGTGCAGCACTCCGTCCTGCCACGACCAGGTGTCCTCGTTGCTGTTGACGTGAACGAAGTCGTCCTGGGTGAGTGGTTTCCAACCGGGTTGGTTGTCGTCCATGGACGCCCGCGTCGCGTCGGACGATGCGTGTGCGTCGGCCTTCTCTTCGGGTGCGATCCAGCCGTTGATTTGCATCCATGCTTTGCACGCGTTCGGCCAACTATCGACGGGACGGTCGTCTCGGAACATTCCGAATCCGTGACCGCCGCGGTCATAAATATGTAACTCGCCGGGGACATTGTGTTTTTGCATCGCCGCGTAGTACCGCAGGCTGTTTTCGATCGGGACAGCTTTATCGTCGCCGGCGTGAACCAGAAACGTCGGGCAGGTTTCCGCGTCGACCCGTTCGTCACGCGACATCTCCGCGATCAATTCATCGCTCGGTTCTTTGCCGAGCAGGTTTTTCTTTGAACCATTATGCGTTACCCCGTTTCGCATGCTGATCACCGGGTAAACGAGAACCGCGTAGTTGATGTCGGCTTCCGCATCGGTGGCAACGCTCGCGGCGAGGTGTCCTCCGGCAGAAAAGCCGAGGATGCCAACCCGATCCGGTTTCAACTCCCACTGCGAGGCGTGCTCGCGCATGATCTCCAACGCCCGGCGGGCGTCCTGCAGCGGGACAGGATGCTCGTTCGCACCGCCACTGCAGCGGTACTTCAGAACTCCCGCGGTCACACCAAGATCACACATCCACTGCGCGACAGCGTGTCCTTCTTTCTCGATCGATAATCCGCCATACCCGCCGCCTGGGCAAATAATGATGCTTGTTCCCGTATTGGTTTCCTTCGATGGAAGGTAAACCGCGAGCGTAGGACGATTGATTTTCGTCACCCATCCGTTGCCGTCGCCCCGTGGTTGATACACCTCGGTGTTGTCGGATTCGGTGTTGCCCAACTGAGCATCGGTCCACAAGTCAAAGGTCTGGTCGGCTGGGTAGGTCGGCATGTCGTCTGCACGCAGTGTTGCTGCGGCAGTCATCGAAGTCGTCAAGATCGTGAAAAGAAACCAAAGTCGAACGTGGTGAGATTGAAACATCGAAAGCATGGGGAAGGAGTATCGGTGGGGAGGGTGGGAGAGGACGGAACAAAACAGGTAGCCGGAGTCGCCAGACTTCGGACGGGCAATGGTCGATGGTCTGAATTTTTGGTGAGTCCAGCTATGGGGATCGGGTGGGTGGTTTGATCTCTTGGCACGTCGGGTTGCGATGTCCGGAAGTTTACTACATCGATATGCGAGGATGCGTTACTGCAACTGAGGTTTTCGCCAGACGGGGCGTGCGTTTGTTGTAATCTCCTCATCGACGGCCCGCATTCGGCGTTTCAATCGTTCGGCAATCTCGGGGTCTTGAGCGAACCGGTTGTCCTGCTCGCCGATGTCACCGCTGAGATCGAATAGCAGACCAACGACTGAGTTTTTCGCCTTCCCGCTGGCGTTTGCCTTTGCGGCTGTTTTGGGATTCTCGAGCAGTTTCCATTGGTCCACGCGAATTCCCTTGAGTTGTCCACTGGCGGAATAGAAAACGAGTTCGTGTCTCGGCGATTCGTTGCTTTGGAAGGTCGACGTGATGTCAAAACCATCGATCTGAACGTCGGACGGCAGCGGGTGATTGGTCACCCCGGCGATGGTCGGCAGCAGGTCCATCGTCGATGTAAAGGCGTCGGTTGTCGTGCCAGCGGGAATCCGACCCGGCCCCCACATCACGCAGGGAACCCGTTGGCCTCCTTCAAACGTAGTCCCTTTGCCTGCTCTCAATGGGCCAGCGTTCCCGCCGTGATTTTTGAACTTCAACCAAGGACCGTTGTCACTGGTATAGACAACGATCGTGTTCTCAGACAGTCCGAGGTCGCGTACGGTCTGCATCAGACGGCCGACTTCGGCGTCAATGTGTTCGATCACACATTTGTACGCGTTGTCGGGATTGCTGTCGTAAACGTCTTCGGGAACATACAAAGGAATGTGGGGCATCGAGTGAGGAAGGTACAAAAAGAATGGCTGTTCCTGATTCTCGGTGATGAACTCGATTGCCCGGTCGGTGTACCGACGCGTGACGGTGCGTTGGTCGACCGGTAATTCGATGATGGACTCGTTTTCGAAAAGAGGCGTTTTCCACAATCGAACACAACTCTCCTGGTCCGCCCACAATTCGTCCGACGGTATGCGTGGTTTGCCTTTGTTGTCGGGGTGGTTCATGTCGTTCGAATACGGGATTCCATAGTAGGAATCAAAACCGTTCGCCGTCGGGAGGACCTCGGGGTGATGTCCGAGGTGCCACTTCCCGACACATGCGGTGGCGTACCCGATCGACTTCAGATGATCGGCGATGGTGTACTCATCCGAATGAAGCCCGTAGTTGCTCTTAGGGAACAGAACATGTCGATGCATGCCAACGCGTTTGGGATAACTCCCCGTCAAAAGCGCCGCTCGTGAAGGCGAACAAACCGAACATGCGGTGTAGAAACTTGTATACGTTCGACCTTCTTTGGCCATGCGATCGATATTGGGAGTCGCAATCGTGGTCGAGCCAAAGCATCCCAAATCACCGTAGCCTTGGTCATCGGTCAGTATTAGAACGATGTTGGGACGAGTGGCTGAATCGGCTTTTGCCTGCGTAAAAAACGGGCTCAGGGTCAACAAGCAGGCAACCACGATGATGCCCCGAGCAACGATCCTGTTTGGCAGATGACGCGGGAATACTCCGCGAAAACCGGCCTGCGCCGAGGCAACAAATTGAGTCATGTTGAATCCCATCCTATTGAATGCGGGGGTTGGTCGCGGTTTCGCGTTCCACGTGCAAAGCATTTCGTGTTCTTGTTTCTCGCCCCCTGAGTCTAATTCCGGCGGCAACTGAGCCAACCCCAGCAGGCCCTTTCGAAAACGGCGAGTAATCGAGAACAACGACGCCAATAAGACGGTTCGGGGCTGATGTTGCAAACAGAAAGATTGCCATTACGACACACCCCGGGGACTCGAAAACGACCGTTGACGTACTAGCCCGCAGCGCAAGCAAGGGATCGCAAGCAAGGCACCAAAGGCAACCACTCGCTCGCCGGGCCGTTGATTTATTCGTTTAACGGGCAGTCAAAGGCGACCTGCTTGTCACTGCACGTCGCCTTTGGCTACCGGTTAAACGCAAACAGTTTGACTCTTGATTAAATTGACAAGCCGTTGCGCGTCGGGCTGGTAACCTATCCGCGAACCTTCGGTTTTCAATGAAATCAACAAGCCGAAAACGTGTCCCGCTCTTCGACGGGAACGGGGAACGCATCCGCGACAACGAAGAGGCCGCTCAGCTTGCGTTCGGCCTATTCGATTGAAACTGTTTCAGCAGCAAGTCCGGCGGTGGTCGCTTCGCTCGACCGGCGTCTAATTGCTAGAACGACTTCGGCGTAGAGAAACACGTGGGGAATCAACTGCTTGGAAAAGATTCTTACGACGCAAGATCTTTAACAAGTATTACTACTGTTTGCGGCTTCGCCGCCTCGGGGAAACCAACTCGTGTCGATTGCAAACGCCGTCAATCCGGTCACCGTTCTGACTGGCTTATTGGGATCAGGCAAGACTATGTTGCTCAATCGCATTCTCTCCGAGAAGCACGGAAAACCAATCGCCGTGATCGAGAATAAGTTCGGCGAGATCGGCGTCGACAACGACCTCGTGATCGCTACCGAAGAAGTGATCTTCGAGATGAACAACGGTTGCATCTGCTGCAGAGTCCGTTGCGAAGAGCGAAGATTCGTCACGCCCCTCGACGCAGTGGCATGCGGGCTTCAGAGACCTTCTGCAGCGTTTCCAATGCAATGGGCAGATGCTCGGGGCTGTTCTGGAACAATTTCTCGATGTGCGATTGAGGATCGTCGAGCCAGCGCCGGTATGCTGTGGCGATCAAATCGATGAGTTCATAGTCACACGCTCGCAACACGCGAACAAAACATCGGTCCAGCGTCGGCACGACCTCCTCCGGAACGGAATCCTGCATGCACAAAGCATACAGGCCGGCGAAAGTGAGGTGCTTTTGATGGGCTTCCAGCATCGTTGCTGCCGTCTCCACCGTCGCTTCATCCAGCCCGCCTAGCTTGGCAAGCACGCACATGCTTTTTGCACAGACTTCATCGTCGCGATGATCCGTCAGAGAACGAAGTCCACGAACAATGGACTCGCTGCCAATCGCTGGTTGGTGAGACGCCATCCTTTCGATCGCCGCGATCGCATTGAGCGAGATCGCGACGTTGGCCGAACCTAGTTTGTCGATCAACAAGGATTCTTGCTGAGCATCCAGATTGCCATCCGAATTCAAGTGTCGAATCGCGATCACCTGACGGGATGCCGATGACTCGGTTGCCAGTTTCCACCAATCTCTTTGCGACTGCGTCAACAAAAACTGTTTCGCTCGTGGTTGAAAGAAGGAATCGTTTGTTTTCAGCAGAAACTTCAGCGACTTCCGCGTCGGTCTTTTGACGTCGCTAGGTAAATCGTTCATCCACTCGGGAGCCGCGTCGTCACGAGCCCATTCCGCAATCGCGTTGGCATAGGCAAGGGATTGGCCGTCGAGGAAAGGTCGTGGAAAAACATCCCACTGCGTCGAGTCCCAGTAAACCGGGTGCTTGGCAACCAGACTGATGCCGTTGCGAATCATGCCCAGTCCCATCCCGACGACGGCAAGGTCGACTTGTTCAGGCAAATGTGCCCCGGCAAAGTTGTTTTGCGAAAGCAAATCGCAGACGACGGCATTGATCAGCGTGGCAAGCCCCATCGCCGGATCGCTGTCGATCGTCTGATCCAGTATGATGCTGCGGTCGGACGGTTCATAGCGACCCGCCAGCCCGCTGGGACCATCGCAAGACCCACCACCGCAACAGCCACCGCCTGCACTCTGAGCTTGCGGGAGGGCATTGCGAACCTGAATTTCATTGACATCATGCCCGAGGTGTCTTCCGACAAACGCGATCACCTGTTGCGGATCCCGCTCGGCGTCATAGAGGTCAAAGATCGCTTTGCGACTCACCACGGGAAGCAAGAGGCGTTCAAAGCCAACACATTCAGCGATCTGTTGCAGGCAAAATTCAATCCGCGACTTCGCGGAATCGGACAGATTCGCTTTCGGTTGAAAGAACACGATGCAGGACTCAGGGTTTCAGGGGATTGACCGAACAAGACAGGACACCGATCGCTAACCAGAGTACTGAAATCCCAGCCCCCAAGGCAGCGCCAGTTTTGACGAGCATCCACGTGCCACCGGTGAGTTGCCTGTTTGCCAGTCAACTGGCTCGATTCAAATACGGCCATCGTGGTTTCACGAGAACGCCGTTGGTCCTTTTTTAAGTAGTGGACGAGGCGACGAGTCCTCCGCCCACTCATCTCGTAGCGGACGAGGCGACGAGTCCTACTCGCAATAGCCAAAAATCGAGGCGACCACTCACGCCACAACATCCAAAATCAATCAGGCATTAAGATGGAAAGGAGCCCTTAGCCGTTTCTTTCGATGCCGTAGGACTCGTCGCCTCGTCCGCTATGGCCTCGTCCGCTACGGCGTTGTTAGGGGAGGGACTCGTCGCCTCGTCCACTACGGTTTTTCCTATGACACGCGATTACTTGAAGCGTTTGTCGCGAGGGTACTATCAGGGCGAGGCGATTGTTCACTGGACGATCACGATTCGGGATCGTCGCCAAGGCTGGCTTTGTCCGGCGTTCTACTACCGATTTCGTGAACTCCTGACGCATACGCTATTTCGGTATGGCATGGCTTGCCCAATTCATTGCCTGATGCCTGATCACGTTCACATGATGTGGATGGGACTGCACGCCCAATGCGATCAACTCAACGCCATGAAGCACTTCCGTCCTCGATGCGATGAGTCCTTGCAACGCATTGGCTTTGCACTCCAAGACCAAGCCTACGACCACGTCTTGAAGGATGAAGAACGCATGCCATCCCACTTTCGCGATCTCTGCGATTACATTGCCAGAAATCCCGAACGCCGCGGGCTGGTGGAAATCGATGGCTTCATGAAATACGCCTTTACCGGCTGCCTAGTGCCAGGCTATCCCGAGTTGAAACCATTTGCACCGGACT
>NZ_ANOH01000007.1 GCF_000346505.1 Aporhodopirellula sallentina SM41 | reverse complement strand
TGGGTGAATGGCGGTCGTCTCATGCGACCCCGAGTTGGTAGAAAATGAGCCAGACGACAGTTGACGTTGGCCGGACGAACAATAAGTGGTCAAGGGATCGATTGGCGCCGAAACGAATGAGTTCAATGCCGACGAACTGTTCAGCCGACGAACTGTTCAAACGCGGTCAAGAACCGCGGTCAAGAACCGCGGTCAAGAACCGCGGTCAAGAACCGCGGTCAAGAACACGGGCAATGCCGCGCCGACTGTGAACAGCATCGGCAGGATTCGTTCGAGCTTGCCGTAGCGGGTGACGCTAGGATTCCCCTCGCGCGACTTACGCATCAAGGACACGTTGCCTCGTCCTTTACCCAAAAACCAAGTTGACATGAAGTATTTGTTCGGTGAATGGAACCTGCCACAGCAGCGGTGAAAGTCTGCTCTGGTCCGGCTCGATCCAGTCGTAGGACGCAGGAACGTTCTCGCCGTTTACCAGACTGTCGCCGATGAACGAAATAAACCAGAGAGATTGTCTTGGAGGAAAGGGCACGTAGGGTGCTCGTCGAAACACGCCAATGTGAAGATTGTCAGGAATACGTTTTACGAGTTGCGTCGTCACGCAGTCCTTCCGACGTGTTGCCGGTTCGATCGTCCGCGGTGTTGACTGCGCGTTCGAATGCGTTTGCTATTCTCGGGCCAAGAGCACCAAAACACAGGCCCCGTCATCGATCACGTTGAGCCCTGCTTCGCGAGCGGCTTGGCTCGCATCTTCGTCTTCCGCCCCGGGCTGCATCCAAATGCTGCGCACCCCGGCGGCGATGGCGTCCGATACCACACGACGGGTCACTTCGGGCGGTGTGATGATCGACAACGATTCGGGAACGGTCGGCAGTTCCGCGATGGTCGGGTAAGCCCGGTGGCCTTCAACTTCTTCGGTGATTGGATTGAGCGGATAGGTTTCTCGGCCGGACGCGATCAAGGCTCGGAATACTTTGTTTCCGTATTTGTGTTGGCGTGCGGAGGCCCCCGCGACTGCATACGTTTGTGCGGAGAGAAAAGTGTCGATCGGGTTCATGGTAACGCGGAGGTGAGGGTTGAGATTCGCCGTGAATGCGTTTGACGATCGTATTCTATCCGGCACGGGTATTCTATCTGCACGTCGAGTGGCGGATCTTGACATGCCTGAAATCACGACGTGCCTGATGCAGAGTAGCGCCGGATTCACAGTGGAGCGGAAATCTGCCGCCGGTTTGCGTCGAAAAGGTACAACCTGTGTTGACGTTTGATGATCGCACGGCATTGGCGTTTTGGTGAGCGTGCTCCACTCGGAGGCAGAACGTTTTCCAACGAAAGTCCGCGGTGGATCGCCCGTCCCGTGGTGAACGTGATCGATCGATAAATAATTCCTATTGGAGACGCTCCTCAATGCCCCATCGCCTGCTGCTGTTGATTGTTGTTTTGATGATTTGGTGTGGTCGCGGTAGTGCTGATCAGCGTCCGAACGTGTTGCTGATTGTGGCGGACGATCTTGGGTTTAGCGACGTTGGCTTCAATGGATGCAAAGAAATTCCGACGCCTCATCTCGATGCGTTGGCGGACGACGGGATCGTTTTCGACGCGGGGTATGCATCGCATTCCTATTGCAGCCCCAGTCGTGCGGGCTTGCTGACGGGGAGGTACCAACAACGGTTCGGGCACGAGTGCAATCCGGGAGCATTTGGCGAGGACGATGTTGCGGGCTTGCCGTTGGATGAAACACTCGTGTCTGATGTATTGGTTGGCAACGGTTATCGTACCGGTGCGATCGGCAAATGGCATCTCGGTGATGCGCCTCGTTTTTGGCCGACACGGCGAGGGTTCCAAGAATGGTTTGGCTTCAGCGGCGGCGGCATGAGCTATTGGGGTGACGTCGGCAAGAAGAAAACCGGTGTGCTTCGAAATGAGGAGCCGGTGCCACGTTCCGAGCTGAGCTACCTGACGGATGATTTCTCAACGGAAGCGGTTCGGTTTATTCAGCGAGCCGACTCGGATCCGTTTTTCTTGTTTCTCGCGTACAACGCCCCGCATGCGCCGGACCAAGTGACCAAGGAGCATCTTAAAAAGACCGAGCATATTGAGTACGGCGGGCGAGCGGTTTACGGAGCGATGGTTGCGGCGATGGATGAAGGAATCGGTCGCGTTGTGGAGGAGTTGAAACGGCGTCAGTTGTACGAAAACACGGTGATCGTTTTCTTCAGCGACAACGGGGGACGGGCCGAGCACGCTGTCAATTTCCCGTATCGTGGTCACAAGGGCATGTTGTTCGAAGGAGGAATTCGTGTCCCCTTTACGGTCACGTGGCCGGCTCGCTTCGCGGGTCACCGACATTACCCGCATCCCGTCAGTGCGTTGGATTTGGTGCCGACGATTTTGGACGCGGCTGGTGTTGCGATTCCGGAGGACTTGCCGCTCGATGGCGTTAGTCTTCTTCCGTATTTGTCGGAGGACGTGAAAACGCTTCCCCACGAAACGTTGTTCTGGCGATACGCGGCTGGTGATGACAAGTACGGCTATGCGGTCCGGCGCGGGAATGACAAGTTGGTTTACAGCCTCTACAAGCAGAAAGTGCTGCTGTTCGACATGTCGGAAGACCCGTGGGAACGCAACGATTTAGCGTCACAACATCCTGAAAAAGTTCAACAGCTAACCGCGATGTATCAGCGATGGACTGACGAATTGTCCGCCCCGAAATGGCTCGATCCACACGGGCCGAATATCCAAAAAGAGGAGGCCCGACGGAGTGCCTCCGTGAACGCCGCCTCGCGTGGTGAACGCTAGGTTGTGTTGAGAACCAAGTTGCGCTGAAATCCAAGTTGCGCTGAGGTGTTGTGAAGGTAGGATTCGGTTCTTTTCACCGGTGATTGCTATCGGCGTGCATGGTGTGATCAGTGTTCATGGCGTGTTCGGCGTTTCTGGTGTGATTGACCAATCTCGTATCGCTCCACAGAATCCTCGCTTGGTCGTTTTGGTTCCGATGTTACCGGTGTCGCCAGACTTCGGGGGGCTGAGTTTTGGCGAGTTCCGCTACGTGGTCCGGACACGACCAATTTCAAAGTGCACTGTCGCGAGGAGATTCACGGTTGTCTTTAATGTCGAATGAGGGTTTGTTGGGGCGAACCGAAAGTGCGGTGCGAGATCGCATGTCGGGGCAGGCCGCCGGGCATGGAATCGATCACGTGATGCGTGTGCTCAAGAACGCGAGGATGATTCACGAGCATGCCGGGGGCGATCGAATTGTCATTGAATTGGCCGCGGTGCTGCATGATGTCGGTGACGCCAAATTCCATGACGGGGTGGAGCGCAGTGCTGAGTTTTCTCGCGAAATCCTAAGCGAATTCGGCGCCGATGCAGAGTTGATCGAAAAGGTCGCTCATATCGTTGACAACGTTTCTTTTCGTAAACGCGAGACAGCCGACGAGTTGTCGCTCGAGGGGAAGGTCGTTCAGGACGCAGATCGGCTCGACGCTCTCGGCGCGATCGGCATTGTTCGAACGATCGAATACGGAGCGGAGTTTGATCAGCCGTTCTACGTTCGCGGATCGGGCGGACAGAAAACCGGTGTCGGGCACTTCTACGAAAAGCTGTTCAAACTGAAGGACCTGATGAACACGGATGCGGCGCGAAAGATCGCGGCTGAACGAGAGGAGTTCATGCGTCAGTTTCTTCATCAATTCTTCGACGAGTGCGAGATCGACGAAGGTGAGTTCTCGATCTAGAACATTTTGGGAAAGAGGTCGCTGATGTCGTCAGACTTCGGTGACCTGAATTTGGCGACGTCCAGCTTCGGGGATTGGACACGTCGGTTTTCAGAATGCACTCGTATCTCGACGTGGTTTGTTTTCGGGTAGGTGGTAGTGGATCTTGCTAAAGATCCTCATGCATCAGGATCGTTAACAAGATCCACTACCGGAAAAGAGGGGCACCGAAAACAACTCATGCATGCAATGAACGCAAGGTGGTTGGTCATTCGTCGTCGTTGTCTTGCCACATCCAAACCAGGGTGTCGGCGAGGGTGGCTTCGAAGACTTTGCGTTGGCAGTGTTTGCTGCCGAGGCTAAAGACGAAACGATAGTCATAGCCTTTGGCTTTCAGTGCCGCGGCGGTGCGTCGATTGGCCATGACCCAATTGTGGTAGGTGTCTTCGCTGTCGTTGTGGCGGAGATCGTGTTCGGCGACGTGAGTGAAGATTCGCAGCGGTTTCTTCTCGCTGTTTTCAATCAGTTTGAGTCCGGAATGGTATTCCCACGCTCCGAGCGGGTAGTCCTGTTCTTCCGCCGCCTTCGGGTTTTGTTGGTCGACAAACGTGCCCGAGTAAGTGATCAGGCGCCGAAAGAGATCGGGCCGAAACCATCCCATCGTCAGCGCGGCGGCTCCTCCGCTGCTGCATCCCATCACGGCACGCTGCCACGGATCGTTGGTCAAGCGGAAGTTGGGGTACGCTTTGCGTAGCGCGAGGTTGCTGCTAACCGCGGGCAGTACTTCGTCGTTGATGAACCGCGCCAAGCGATCGGACATCGTATCGTATTCCAGTCCCCGTTGGCTGCCGTAACTGTCGTCGCCTCCGTTTTCTACCGCGATCACGACGAAGGCGGGAAGCCGGCGTTGGGGATTGTCGCTGATGGTGAGGTTGTCCAGTGCGTGTTGCACGAGATCCAATCGGTTGGGCGCGTCGTGCATGACCAGCAACGGTGCCGGAGTTCCATCACGGTAGGCGGCCGGAACGTAGACGAAGATCCGGCGGTGCGTTCGCACCTTCTTTCGCGGATTCAGGGTGGCATCGTCTCCACGGAAAATTTGGCTGTCGGCCAGTTTCATTTTGAATTCAAACGATTTGCCTTTTGGGTTTCCTCGGTCGGTCAAGTCCGGATCGATGTTGTATTGCGGTCCCACGACAAAGTCGCCGTTGCCGGTTGGGTCGTTGTTCATGCCGCTGTCATTGATGCCTTGTCCGTTTGTAGGTGTTGCGGCAGCCAACAACATTGCGACAAGAGCCACTGTGCAAATGGCGTGAGCATGCGAGACGAATCGGTCGGTGCACCGAAGGATTGAAATCATGATTTGGGTGGGGTGAGTTGGAGGGTGCGGACAATGGGCAGGTCGAAATCTTAGTTGATCGGTTCCGAAAGATCGGGCGGATTGTGGGCTGTTTGACCCAAGAAAGCAGCGGTCGAGGAGACTCTTTCCAGAAAAAACGGATTTTGTTTGATAGATTGGGAATTTTCGACGGGTTAGCTCGCAAGGTCTCGCTGCGTCGTTTCTGTATTGGGCCGATTCCGTGGTCGCGTCAGTTCTGTCCTTTCGGGTGGATGGCTCGAATGGCTGGATCGGTCCGTCCTCGTGAATTGAAACGGTGAGTTTTTCAAGTCATGGATCATCAAGAACCGCAGTTAGCCCAGGAAGATTTTGTGGCGTTGTTCACGGCCAATCAGCGGCGAATCTTTGGGTTCGTCGTGTCGATATCGCCGAGTTGGGCAGACGCCGATGAGATCTTCCAGCGAGTTTGTTTGGTGCTGTGGAAGAAATGGCCCAGCTACGAACACGAGGATAAATTTTTGGCTTGGGCGTTGCAAATCGCAAGATTCGAGGTCGTCAAATTCATGTCGCAGCGAAGTCGTCGCAGAGAAATTTACAGCGACGAAGCGCTCGATTCGATTCAGACGCGAACATGTGAAATGTCTGCCGACCTAAGTGAGCGAATGATTGCTCTTGAGAAATGTGTCAAGAAGCTTCCAGAGGAGCAGCAGGATTTGGTTCGTCGGTGTTATTCGGGGACTCAGAAGATCAAAGAGATTGCTGAGGCAATCGGGATCAACGCCCAGAATCTTTATTTGAAGCTCCAGCGGATACGCAAGGTTCTTCACCAATGCGTCGACAAGTCTCTTGCGGAAATCTGATAAGAAATGAGCCAATCTGAACGGAATGTGCCGGGGCGTTTGCTAGACGATCCCGAAGTGCGAGCCCTCTGTGACGCGTGTTGCGACGGTCTGGCTACGCCGCAGCAGCGAGCCGAGATGAGTGATTTGATCGCTTCGTCGCCCGAGGTCTTGGATTACGTTGTCGCGCATTCGTTTATGATCAGCCAATTGGTTGCGATCTCCGAAACGCCGGAAGAGGTGGGGGCGGGCATGGTGTCCGTGGAGCCTCCTCGGATCAGTCGCCGCATGTCGTTGCAGAAGGTACTGGCAATCGCGGCGTCGATCGCGATCGCGGTGACGGGCATTGAGTTATGGAGGGGCGGCGGTTCCGATGCCCCGTCGCTGCAGGCGAAACTCGCGGTCGTGGGCAGGATGCATCGCGTCACCGATGGCTCGAGTCCTCCTGAGTTCGTTAACGTCAATGAGCGGACGCGGGTCGATATCGACGAGGGCGAGTATGAAGTTTCACTCAGCAGTGGCGTGAAGCTGACGGTTGCCGGGCCGGGCAATTTTGTTGTCGACAATCCGATGTATTGTCGGTTGGGCTTTGGGCGAATGACCGCCAGTGTTCCTAAGGGCGCCGAGGGGTTTCGTGTTCATACAGGCGATGCGGAGATCGTGGATCACGGGACGCGATTCGGTGTCGCGGTCGATCCCAATGGTGGTACTGACGTTGCGGTGTTTGAGGGGAAGGTCGAAGTGCTTTCGCGTGACGAGCAGCGGAAGTTGTCCATCGGGCGAGCAGTGTCGGTGACTAGCAACGGGGCGATGTCGCGAATGCTGGTCGTGAAGCCGGATTCTTTTGAAGTTTCAAAACGTGTGCTCAGTTCGGACGGCCCGGCGATCACGTCGGTGCGAGACAATATCCGTTCGAGCGACGAGATGGGGTACTACCGAATCGTCAACGAAGGGTTTGGAGAGGATCAGCCTGCCTACGTCGATCGTGTTCACCAGTGGAATGGCCTCGGTCGAGATGGGCTGCCGAAAGAGCTTTTGGGGGCGGATTACATCTTGCCGTTCAATGACGACAAAACGGTCAGGGATATTGAGATCACGGTCACGTTGGCCCGAGCGTCGGATGTTTATGTCTTGTTGGATGCACGTGTGAATCCACCGGCGTGGTTGGTGGATGGTTTCGTCGAGACGGAGTTATCCGTTGGGATGGACGAAGGCGAGCGTCCGGGCCGTCCCGAGGATCCGCGTCGAACGTCCGTGGGCGCAGGCAATTCGATCGACTATCGCTTCTCGGTATGGAAGCGGAAACGCGCCGGCATCGGCACGGTCACCTTTGGTGGATTGCCGCAAATCGGTGAGTTCATGTCGATGTACGGGATCCTCGCGGTGCCGCTATCTGAATCATCGACGCGTGAGATCGACGCGATCTAGTTTTCAGACTTCTCGTTGTCTGGCTCTCTGGTCCACCCTGTGTTGGGGTCGGGCCCCGGTGTTTTGCGCCCGTTCGGTGGGGAAAGTCTTCGCTGATTTGCTGCGTGCTTGGGCGAATCGGTGGTTATGGCGGTCTGGTCTCCCGTTAAGTGGCCCTTAATTTGAAGTAATGCGGTTTTCTGTCGATAGATTTTCGCTCAACGTGAGGTTGGCTTTTTAGAAGCGTGAGAAAGGCTTCATCTAGCATCATTTCACTTACCGAGAGATTTTTATGAAACGGAAAGCATTTACGCTTGTCGAATTGCTTGTAGTGATCGCAATCATTGGCGTCCTAGTTGGGCTTTTGTTGCCCGCAGTGCAGGCAGCCCGTGAGGCGGCGCGACGCATGAGTTGCAGCAACAATTTCAAGCAAATTGGATTAGCGATTCACAACTATCACAGTGCCTACAACCGCCTTCCAAAACAGATGGGTGGTACGTTTTCGGGCGGTGTCGGGCCTGACAACGGCAACAACCTGAGCTGGATTCCAGCGACCCTGCCTTTTATGGAGCAGCAAGCGTTGTGGGAGACGATTTCCAATCCATATGGGAAGGATCGTTCTGGTGCTCCGATCACCCCGGTCTATCCGTCAATGGGGCCGTCGCCGGTCGACGTGGACTACGTCCCGTGGCTGACGCAGGTTCCCGGGCTCCGCTGCCCGAGTGATCCTACGGTCAAGATCGGCACCGAGACCGCCTTTACCAACTACGCTGCTTGCATGGGTGATTCGATTCACGAGAACCACTACGGCGGTGTCGGTGGGAATGGTGTTTCGGACACATCGACGGGGAACACTTGGAACGAAGCGTTCTTGAAGCAGTTTGATCGCAGTATGTTTTTCGTCCGTCACACGGGTAAGTTTCGCGACGTCCTCGATGGTCTCTCGAACACGATCATGTGCGGCGAGATTGTGGTTGGTAACGGAACTGGCGAAAAGCATTCTTCGATGCACCGCGATTCGAGCGTGACTCACTACGGTCCGAATCACTGGGATAGTTTATTGGATGCGGAGCGTCCGCTTTACTGGGATTTGAGCCGAGCGAACGTGAACAACGATCAGCGACGTGGCACGAACTGGGCGTTGGGCCGATGTTTCGATACCGGCTTCACGACAGTGGCTCCGCCGAATGGTCCCTGTGTCGGGCGGAATGTCGACAGGCAGGCCAGTTGCCCGGCAGGGAGTCGTCACCAAGGTGGTTGTCACATCCTGATGGGCGATGGTGCGGTCAAGTTTATTACTGACTCAATCGAGGCAGGTGATCAGTCAGCCGTGCCGGTCGGTTCCCGCAATCCGAAACCCGGCTATGCCAGTCCGTATGGGCTGTGGGGTGCTTTGGGGACAAAGAGTTGCAAGGAAACGATTCAGGCCGAGTTTTAATCGCTGTTTCGAATGTTAGCGTCGCACTCGGGTGTGGGTGGTCCATGCTCGAGTGCTTTCTTCTAGTTTGCTTTCTGTAGGTTGTTGATTCTGATGTATGAAGTCCCAAAGTTTATGAATCTAGTAATGGCCCTCGCGTTGGTCTCGCCCGTTCTGGCGGTCACCGGTTGTGGTGATAGTGGAGGGCCGGTTGAGTTGCAGACTTACGAACCGATTACTGAGGAAGAGAAAAAAGTGGTCGAGGAGAAGATGGAGCGTTTGAAGGACGAACCGCGGGGCTGATCGGATCGCGTTGGCGAGTCCTTATGCTTTCGTGTGTTGTTGTGATGTGACTGTAGGTTGTGGGCTCTTTCGGGGTGGCAGTCCGCGTTGCGTCGGTTCTTCTTGATTGCTCTCTCGCTGTGCCTTCATCTGATGTTTGTTCGAGGGCGTGGTGGTCGGATGCCTGGCGTTCTCGGTGTCGTCGTGTGCGTCATAGGCGTTCTCGGAGTGAGTCGTGTCGCTATGCGTGTGTGCTCGCTCAGGTGAGATCGTTTCGGGCGCGTTTCTGTTCTTTGGGTTCGTTGTTGATGATGAGTATTCGTGTTCTTTTCCTGTCGATCTGCGTTGCTGTGGCAGGTTCGATGTTTGCTGGTTCGGTGTGGGCGGGGCTTCGTACGCTGCCTGAGCCTGCGCGCGACACGTTGCCTAGCGTTGTCCTGGTCGGTGATTCCACTGTTCGGAATGGCGATGCCTCAGGCGGCAATGGCCAATGGGGTTGGGGCGAACCGTTTCGCGACTTCTTTGATCCGTCGAGATTGAATGTGGTCAATCGTGCAGTCGGTGGATTGAGCAGCCGTACCTATTTGACGTTTGGCTATTGGGAGGGCACCAAAGAGCATCTCAAGCCCGGTGATTTCATGATCATTCAGTTTGGTCATAACGATGCGTCGCCGATCAATGACGGTCAAAGGGCACGCGGTACGATCCGTGGAAATGGTGACGAGGTGGAGAAAATCGTCAATCAGATGACGGGCAAGAAAGAAGTTGTCCATTCTTATGGATGGTATCTGCGAAACTATATCCGTGAGGCTCGCGAGAAAGGCGTGCATCCAATTGTGTGTTCGCCGGTGCCTCGCAAGTCTTGGAGCGGCGAGAGAGTCAATCGGGCGACATCGACTTATGCGTCCTGGGCGCGTGAAGCGGCCGCAGCCGAAGACGTTCCGTTCGTTGATCTAAACGACATCGTTGCCGAACGGTACGAAGCGATCGGTCAATCAGGTGTGGAGGAATTGTTTGCGGACAAGCACACCCATACATCGATGGCCGGAGCGCGGCTGAATGCTGAATGCGTCGTAGCGGGACTGAGGGCTCTCGCGATCAAAGATCTGACGCGTTTTTTATCCGCCGATGGCGAAAAAGTCTTGCCGGCAAAAGCGAGCCAAGTCGCGCTCGTTGATCTGCGACCGGTACTGGATGAATCATCTGAAGCGGACGGGGCGATTCTTCGAGACGCAATTCCAACGCTTTACATCATCGGTGATTCCACCGTGCGCAACGGACACATGGATGGCGTCGGTTGGGGGGAAGTGGTCGGACAACACTTCGATCGTACGAAGATCAACGTCGTCAATCGCGCCATCGGTGGGCGAAGCACTCGTTCGTTCACGCGTGAAGGTCGGTGGGGTGATGTTTATCAGAAATTGAAACCAGGTGATTTTGTGATCATGCAATTTGGTCACAACGACGGAGGACGTGTCGGGGATATCCGGTACAAGCGAAGGCCGGCTCTGCCAGGGGTTGGCGACGAGACTCAGGATGTCAGTTTGAACGACGGTCGTGTTGAGGTCGTGCGAACGTATGGATGGCATTTGAAGCGGTTTTGTACGCAGACGAAGTCCAAAGGTGCGACGCCGATCGTGTGTTCGCCCGTTCCACACAAGGACAACTGGCGCGATGGGAAATTCGTGCCTGACTTTGCCGAGCATCGTAAGTGGTGCGGCCAAGTGGCAGAGGAAACTGACGCGAAGTTCGTCGATTTAACCGCGTTGATCGGGCAGCGTTATCAAGAACTCGGTAAAGCCGAGGTCGAAACGTTGTTCGCCGATGCGCGAACACACACAAACAAGAAGGGGGCTGAAGTTAACGCCGAATGCCTTGTCGCCGGGCTCCGGTCGATGGATGCGTTGCCGTTGAATCTCGTGGTGGTTGAGCGTGAGCAAGGTGAACGTGTCGGTGACGTCTCGGCTCCTCTTGTCTCGACTCGAGCGGAATAGGCAATGGCGAGTGTTGACCATCGAGATGAAACGCCTGGTGAGGTGAACACGCGAGCAAGCGTGACGCGGGTGGGCCGTGTGGCCGACTCGCTGTCCTTGGTGGGGGCGTGCTGTCGGCTCGCGCTGCCGGTCTTCTTCATCGCTGTCCTGGGATGTGTCGAAAACGTTTCAAATGAGATTGATCTTCAGGATCGAGCGGAGTCGGCTTTGCCAGCGAAAGTCCCGGTGGCATCATCTGAAGACTTGATGCAGGAAGCTGTTGCTGCGTTTACGGCGGGGGATTTTGTGGCTGCTGAAGCTTCCCTGCGGAAACAATTGATCGCGGATCCGGACGACGTTCAAGCGTTATTGTTGGCGGGTAGCGTCGCTGAAAGACTCAACGATTGGCCAATGAGCTTGGCGTTCTATCAAGATGCGATTCGGAAATCCGAATCACCTCATCCGGTAATGTTGGACGGGATAACCAAGTCTCTGGTGAAGTCGGGGCGAGTTTTTGACGCGATCGAAGTTTTGAAGACGTTTGTTCGACGATTTGAGAATGTTCCTGATGCACGCTTTGATCTTGCGGGTTTGGCCTCGATGGTGGGCATGCCGGAGGCTGCTATCCCGTCGCTGCGATGGTTGTTTCAACATAATCAAGGTGATATGGAGTCGCTTCTGTTGATGGCGAATCCTGCCAGGAGTGAGGCCGATCTCGATTTTTGCAATGAACTGCTGCTTCGAAGCGGTGATGACATTCGTTTGCGTTACGCCGCCGCACGGATGCACGCGAAAGAACTAGAGTGGGAAAAAGTTCTCGAACGTTTAGCGTCCGTGGTTGAGCAGCACCCCAATTTCGTGCCGGGGTTGGTGCTCTATGGTCGTGCGTTGGTTGAGCTGGATCGGATTTCCGATCTCGAAGATTGGAGCATCCGTTTGCCACCGAACATCGAAGGCTCTCCCGAGTACTGGATCGTGATCGGGAAATGGGCTGAGGCGAGTAGCAATCCTAAGCTAGCGGTCGAAGCGTTCTTGACCGCCGAGCAACTCGATTCAGCGTGCTGTCCTGATTATCTCGACGGGCTCTATCACAGCTTGGTTGAGCTGGGGATGGGTGAAGAAGCGATGCTCGTTGAGAAAAAAATAGACCAACGGGTTCGGCTCCGTGACGCATTCAATGTCTATTTGGGTCGTGACCGGCAGTCGCAAACCGCAGCGATTGCAGTGGCTGAGGCGATGGCGGATTTAGGCCGGATCTGGGAAGCCGAGGCTTGGGCTCGCCATGCGACCGCACTTCGGAGCGAGCCGGCAACGGATCTAAAGAATCGTTACCTCAAAATTCGCTCCGAGTTGACGGCGGACACGCCGTGGATTGTTGACGAGCAACGTTTGGTGAGTTCGATCGAATTGGATGTCATTGAAGTGACGACTGGTGATCTTGCGGATTCGTTCAAACGCCGCCCGAAGAATACTGCTCGCTATCAAACCAAAAGTCGTTACCCATCCTTTCGTGACGAATCCGAGGTTTTGGGTTTCGAGCACACGTGCAAACTGTCCGCCGATGCAGAGGTCAACGGGCATTGGTTGCATCAAAGTTCAGGAGGTGGGATTGCGGTGTTGGATTATGATTTGGATTCCCATACTGATATCGTCGTCGCCAACCTAGACGGTGAACCCTTAAAGGCGAACTCGACTTCCAACGCCTTGTATCGCAACATCGGTGATCGGTTCATCGCAGTCGGCACGCGGGCGGATTATGTCGACAAAGGATTTGCCCAGGGGATCGCGATCGGTGATCTCAACGCGGATGGCTTCGATGATATTTTCGATGCGAATATCGGGCAGAATCGAATATTCATCAACAACGGGGATGGGACATTCAGCGAGGTCGCCAACGAAATCGGGATGACGGACGAGTCGTGGACTGTCTCGGCGGCAATCGCAGACATCGACGGAGATGGCAACGCGGACATCTACGCAACGAACTACTGCGATGGTAAGGAGCCGTTTGAGCGACCTTGTTTGGAGAATGGTCGGAACTCGGCATGTGCACCGCTGTTGTTCGATGCGCAGAAAGATCGTATCTGGAAAGGCGACGGGGACGGCACACTGACCGATATGACGAGTCGATGGATGAGTCAGTCCGTAACGGGGCGTGGTTTGGGGGTGATCGTTGCGAACCTCGACGAACGACCTGGTTTAGACGTTTACGTCGCCAACGACATGACGGCGAATCACCTTTGGTCTCCCGAGACGAAAGACGGGAAGTTCATGTTGACGGATTTGGCGTCGGTACGCGGCGTCAGTGTGAACGCAAAATCGCAATCTCAGGCGTCCATGGGAATCGCGTTGGGAGACGCGGACGATGATGGCGATTTTGATTTGTATTTGACTCATTTTTCGAACGAATACCACACCTACTATGAACAGGTGCGACCGGGTTTCTGGCGTGATCGTTCCTTTCAAAGAGGGCTAGCCCAGCCAACGATCCATCTGTTGGGCTTCGGGACTCAGTGGTGTGATTTCGACAACGATGGTGCCAAGGAGCTCGTCGTCACCAACGGGCATATCGATGATTTTCATCAATCGAATGTCGCGTACCGCATGCCAGGGCAGGTGTTTCGGAGAACGTTCAATGGTCGATGGGAAGAGTGTGAACGATCGGCTCTTGGTGACTACTTCCGGGAAGATCATCTCGGCAGGGCGCTCGCGATTGCCGACCTCGACAGTGATGGACGCAAGGATGTTCTCGTCACGCATCTTTATGAGCCGGTTGCCATGTTGATGAATCGGACAACAAACGTCGGAAAGACGATCGCCATGACGCTGAAAAGTACTCGAACCCATCGCGATGCGATTGGAGCGGTTGTGACCGTGAAGCTGCGAGGTCGCACGATGGTTTCCATGCTCGCCGCGGGTGACGGATACATGTGCAGTAACCAACGGCAGGCTTTTTTGGCCTCGGTGAACTCACTGACATTGAAAGCGTTTCGGTGCAGTGGCCTTGTGGAGAAACGCAAAACTACGAGGGGCTCACTCCCGATAGCGAGTACATACTCGTTGAAGGCGAAGTTCCATTTCGTTTGAGATCGTTTGCGGCGTCGGCGGGCAACCGTGTCAGTGAAATGCCTGTCGCGCGAACTCAGTCGGACGAACTACAGCATGTTCGGGTGGTCGCGAAATGAATTTGCAACTAGAGAAACTAGCAGCGTGGGCGTTTGTGTTCATCCTCACGATAGGATTCAGCGATCTACCGGGGGCCGAACCGCCATCATCGACATCGGTGACGGTGGATGAGGAGTCGAGTCCGGCATGGGCGCCGCTGGATGAATTTTCGTTGCATCAAGGCGAATCGGAATCGACGGTTTGGCCGACCGTCCGACGGGAGATGCGACCAGGCGCCATTTGGTGGTGGCCCAACAGCGCGGTGACGAAGAGCGATTTGAGTTGGAACCTCGAACTCTACCGGAAGGCGGGATGGGGGAGTCTCAGTATCGTTGGCATCTATGGGGTGCGTGGCGAAGAAGAACGAGCGATCGAATTGTTCTCGCCGAAGTGGTTCGAAATGTACAACTATACGATCGAAGAGGCGGATCGATTGGGCATGAACATTGACCTGACGCCCGGCGGCGGATGGCGATGGGGGGGACCACACGTCTCGCGAGATTATGCGGAGCAATCCTTTCGAGTCGACGGTGATGCGATCTCGGTGTTATCGAAACGTGACGCGGTCAAACGAGCCGGGAAAGGTGGGAAAGGACTGACTGTAAATCCTTATAGCAATGCGGCAGTTGCGTTCCATCTGGATTGGTTTGATCATCGTATGGCAGCCCATCAGGGCGAGCCGCCACGCGCGTTTTACTATGATTCGTTTGAGAACACGGGCAATTGGGCACCCGAGTTTCTCGAAGAATTTTGTAAGCGACGTGGTTATTCTCTCGAAGACCAGGCAGCATTGCTCGGAGGCGATGGCGACCCCGAGCAATCTCGACGCGTCGTTGCGGATTACCGATGTACTCTGAGTGAATTGTTGATCGATCGCGTTCGCGAGATTGCGACGTGGGGAGACCAGAGGGGCAGTGGTCTACGCATGCAGGCGCACGGAGCACCGGCGAATTTGCTCGATATGTATGCCGCAGCAAGCATTCCGGAAACGGAAGTTTTCGGTGCGTCGAAATTTGCAATTTCAGGTTTTCGTCGGGATCCTCAGTGGATTCGCGCCGACCAACAGAGCGACCTGGTGAATCGATTTGCGTCCTCCGCTTCGCACGTTGCCGGGCATGCGTTGACGACTTCGGAGAGCTTTACTTGGCTGCGAAATCACTATCACACTTCGCTCGCGCATCTGAAAGCAGAATCAGATAAGTTGCTGCTCAATGGCATCAACAGCATCTTCTACCACGGGGCCTGTTTTTCTCCCGAAAAGACCGCATGGCCGGGTTGGCTCTTTTATGCGTCGACGCAGGCGAATCCTCGCAATTCGATCTTTCGCGATATCCCCGTGCTTAACGCGTACATCACTCGCTGTCAGAGCGTGTTGCAGTCCGGGCGTCCACACAACGACGTGTTGCTGTATTGGCCCGTTCATGATTTATGGATGAACGGAGGAACCGGCGTGCAGCGTTTCACGGTCCATCATCCAGATTGGATCGAGGAAACGGCATGCGGTGAGGCGGGACGCTGGCTAGATAAACACGGCTACACGTTTGATTTTGTTTCAGACGATCAACTGCAAAAAACAGAGTGGGGCGACACCGATCTGCGAACTCAGGGTGGCAATCGATACCGCACTGTTTTGGTCCCTGCAGCAAGGGTCATGACGCTCCAAACCGCGAATCAGTTGGTTGAGTTGGCTCGTGACGGCGCGACGGTGTTGATTTGGAAGAGACTGCCTGATGAGGTTCCAGGCTGGTTTGATTGTGGTGAACGTGAACGGAAGTTGAGAAATCTGTTCAAGGAAGTCGGATTCGACGCAGACGGAATGTCTACGTTGGGACGCGGGGAGTTAATGCTCCATGGCGATTTGGAAACGCTGCTTTCTGCGGCGAGTGTTGAACGTGAACCCATGGTCGACCAAGGACTCCAGTTCGTTCGTCGAATCGATTCGAAGCAGGTCTCGTACTTCATTGCGAACCATACTTCTCAATCGGTTGACCGTTGGGTGGCGCTCGCTGCGACTTGCCAATCCGTTGTGTTGATGGACCCGATGACTGGAGCGACGGGACTTGCCCCGCTGCGTCAACGGAGTGGTCTGACTGAAGTTTTTCTGCAACTTGAATCCGGCGAGACTCGCATCCTTCGGGCTGTCACGGGTTCAAAAACAGATCTGAATGCTTGGGCTGTCAGACGCCCGGTTGGCGACATGATCAAGATTTCGGGACCTTGGGAACTGAGGTTCATCGAAGGTGGGCCGACACTTCCCGCGGATGCATCACTCGACCGTGTCGATTCATGGACTGAATTGCCGGACGAGGAGGCCAAGCGATTCGCGGGAGCGGTTCGGTACACGGTAAAAGTTGATGTCGCGGACGCATCGAATGTCTCTCAACCGGATGGCTGGATCCTCGACCTCGGCGACGTGCGAGAGAGTGCAAGAGTGTGGGTCAACGATAAGCCTATTGGCGTTGTGGTGGCACATCCGTTTCGGATGGATCTTGGTGGGCATCTGAAAACCGGAGAAAATGAATTGGCGATTGAGGTCACCAATCTATCCGCTAACCGGATCCGAGATTTGGATCGACGTGGAGTCAATTGGAAGAAGTTTGAGGATATCAATTTCGTTGATCACCTTTACAAGCCCTTCGATGCATCAAATTGGAGCCTGGAGGCGTCCGGGTTATTAAACCCCGTCACTCTATCTCCTTATCGTTTGGTCGAGTCTCTCGGCGATGCCCCGTGAGCCATCGCACGACGGATGGCATGCATTCACTGAAAAACATACTAGATCTCTGTATCACCTTTTTGAACTGCACTTTACCCATGACAACTCTTGCGAGTCGACGGTTTTTGAAGAAGATCTCGATGGTCGCTTCCTAACCAGAATCGCCTATCGAATTACAGAGCCTTTGCGACGAGGTGGGCTAATGAAAGCCAAGTCTCGAAACATGAGATTGGAGACTCCTGTTGAGTGCAAACGTTGTGTAAACCAAATATGAAATCACTACGCTCCGATAATTCCATTGAACGACGCCAATTAAACCGAGATATCGAAATGAAGATACTGAATTACCTATTGATGTGCTTTGTCGGCGCGTGTGCGTGTCCCTCGGTTTTGGTCGCGGATGAAATCGGTCGCAAGGAGCAATTCGCATCCAAGAACGCAACGAAATCGATCGTCGTGGAAGGTTGGTCAATCACCGAAGGTGATCACGGTGTGACGATTATGGTTGACGGAAAACTGTTTGCCAGCTATGTCGTGGATGACGTCAACAAACCGTACCTTTGGCCGGTCGTGGGACCGACAGGCAAACAGATGACGCGTGCTTTTCCGATGCAGAAAGTACCGGGCGAATCGAGTGTGCAGCGAGATCATCCTCACCACCGAGGGATTACGTTCGGCCATGAAAGTATTGTTGGCCCTGATCAGAGCGGCGGCGACAGTTGGCATGAATGGATCACCTTTGGCGGACTGCGTCAGGGGCCGGGCAACAATCCAGATAGCGATCAACGAATCGCGACGATCGCGAGCATCAAACATCTCGCCTTCACCGAGATGGAAGCCAACGCCGATCATGCCGTGGTTTCCGAAATTTGTGACTACGTCGATCCGAAAGGGAAGCGGTTCCTGTCGGAAGAGCGTCGCATGACTTTTCGAGCGCAAGGAGACTCTCGCAGTATTGACATCGATCAAGTGTTCACGGCGTGCGATGGTGAGGTTTGTTTTGCGGACCGCAAGGACGCAGGGCTGAGTATCCGTGTGCCAGTCGGAATGGCGATTGATAGCGGACAGGGAGGACGCGTTATCAACAGTGAAGGTGAAGTCGACAACGACACCTGGAGTCGTGCGGCAAAGTGGTGCGACTATCACGGGATTGTCGACGGCGAACACCTCGGGATCGCGTTTCTCAATCATCCATCGAGCTACCGCTTCCCCACACGCTGGCACGTTCGCAGCTATGGATTATTTGCGGCCAACCCGTTTGCGATGCAGTCCTATGATCCGACGCTTCCCGACGGCACCACCACTCTTCAGCCTGGCGAAAAGTTGAAACTGAGCCATCGTATCATCTTTCACATCGGTGATGCTTCCGCCGCCGGGATCGAAAAGGCGTGGCAAGAATATGCCAAGACGGCGAAGGACTAAATCAGAATACGACGTTAGACGCCTTTCACGTCAACGCGTCCTTGCGTGTTCGTCGTATCGACGGGTTCGCTTTCACGTGAGAAGACCGAGTCTGATCGACCAACGAAATGCAGAGAATATCACATCCGAGATTACACCAAGACATTCGCAGTCTTGCTATGCGTGCTCGCGTTTCCTGCCAACTTTCTGCGAAGGAGGTTGCGGGGTTCCTGTTCGTGACCTTTCAGTCGGAGTCAACGCCGATGACAGAGCAGGTCCACTCTGCTCTGAGTGAGAACGGACGCCACTGGGAAACGCTCAACGATATGAAGCCTGTGTTGGTTCGTGATTTGTGCGAATAAGGCGTGAGTGCCCCGTGTCTGATTCGGTCTCATGACAACACGTCGGGTCTGGTTGATTGGTCGGCTCTGCAGTTCGTCGAAGTTGCCCTCAGAGATGCGGGAAGACATCACACTGCTGCATCGGAATGCTCCCTGCACGCAGTACCTTTATTGGCGACTTGATCACGACCGGAATGATTTTTCGTCTCCTCCCATCGGAATAAGAACCATGCTCAATCCAATCTTGGCGACCCGAACGTGGCACGGTCTTCTGATGTGCTTCTCGATGTTGGCTTTGTGTTTCCCGGTTGCAGGTGCGGAATATCAATTCGCTTTCGGTCCTGAGGTTTCTCTATCGGGAATCGTGCACGTAGCGCCACAAACGTTCTATGACTCAGCGAGGGGGTATGGTTTCTTGAAGACCGGGGCCGCACGCACGGGAACGTCGTCACTGTTTGCTGTGGATGTACCGGAAGGAAACTACGACGTCACGTTGCGATTTGGCGATCCGGTTGATGCAACGTCTACCACGGTTAAGTCGGAAGCCCGCCGTCTCATGTTGGAAAAAGTAGAGACGGCACCGGGTGAGTATCAAACTCGCTCTTTTACGGTCAACGTGCGGAAGCCGCCGATCAGCACGGGAGGCACGACGAGGCTCAACGGCCGAGAAATGGGGCCACCGACAATTGCGGGATGGGACGAGCATCTCACGTTTGAGTTCAGCGGGCTTCGTCCCGGAGTTGTTTCGCTGGAGATCCAGCCTGCGAGTCAAGTAACCACGGTGTTCATCGCGGGCGATTCGACGGTGACCGATCAACGCAACGAACCGTGGTCAGGTTGGGGGCAAATGCTTCCGCGATTCTTCGTGCAAGGTGTGGCGGTATCGAATCAAGCAGAATCTGGACTGGCGTTATTCTCTTTTGAATCTCAAAAACGACTCGCGAAAGTGTTCAGCATGATGAAGGAGGGCGACTACCTCTTCATTCAATTCGGGCACAACGATCAGAAGGACAAACGCCCCGGCGCTGGACCATTTACCACCTATCGGGCGAATCTGAGAAAGTTTGTCGAGGCAACTCGGGATCATGGCGGCATTCCCGTCCTGGTGACGCCGATGGAACGGCGACGATGGAGTGGCGGGAAAACACAACAGACGCTCACGGATTATGCCGAAGCGGTTCGGCAGACGGGAGAGGCGTTGAACGTGCCGGTCATTGATTTGCACGCGATGAGTTTGGCGTTCTATGCCGGACTCGGAGTCGATGACTCCAAGCGTGCCTTCGTTCACTATCCGGCGGATACCTATCCCGGTCAAAACAACGCTCTGAAAGATGACACGCATCACAGCGTTTACGGTGCTTATGAACTCGCGAAATGTGTTGTCGAAGGGATCAAGACGAACGTTCCCGATCTGACGCCGTTTTTAGTCGAGGAATTTGATTGTTTTGATCCAGCGCATCCAGATCTACCAGAGGATGTCCGTATTCCCGAGACGCCATTGCTCGGCGAAGCAGCAACTCCCTCAGGCAGTTGAACCACTTCCCAATTACGTTCGCGTTTCTATCGACTTGACTAGCAATCCCTCATGAAAATTCATCTTCCAGTGACACGGACCGTACGAGGTTCGCTCCCGTTATTGGGTCTTGTTTGGCTTGCGGTATCGATGTTGTGTGGGGCGTGCATTGCGGGGCAATCGGAGACGGCATCTCGCGAAATCAGCATGGATGCCCAGTGGCGATTTAACCGTGGTGATGTCTCCGACGCGAGGTGCCGGGAGTTCGATGATCGTGATTGGCAAACTGTTGATGTGCCTCATGACTGGGCGATCTTCGGGCCATTTGCGAAAGATGCTCCCGCTAGCCGCGAGGGAGCTTTTCTGCCTTCCGGAGTCGCGTGGTATCGCAAGCACTTTTCAGTTTCGAGCCAATTTATTGCTAAGAAGGTGTTCATTGAATTTGACGGTGTCATGGCCAACAGCGACGTTTGGGTCAACGGTCATCACCTGGGCCATCGTCCCAATGGTTATGTGAGTTTTCGATATGAGTTGACCGATTATCTGAAATTCGGCGCAAATGAGGAGAACGTGATTGCAGTTCGCAGCGACACGGCGAAACAGGTGGCTTCACGTTGGTACACCGGCAGTGGGATCTACCGGCGTGTTCGCATGGTAGTTGTTGATCCGGTGCACGTTGCGTACGAAGGTGTCTATGTCACCACACCGGAGATCGCTTCGACTCACGCGACCGTCAACGTCGAAGTGCGGATCGAAAACGGGAGTGACGAAAAACAGGACGTCAAGCTCAGCGCGACGATCGTCGATCCCGATGGCACCGTTGTCGCGGAGGGGAACGCGGCAAGTGAAGTGAAGCCCGGGGCTAGCCGTCTGTTTGCTGTTCACTCCGTCGTTGCGAATCCGGTGCTTTGGAATTTGGAATCACCGGAACTCTATACCGTGATTGCCAAGGTGATGGTCGATGGCGTGTCACGCGATCAAGTGAGCACGCCGTTCGGGATTCGCCGGGCCGAGTTTCGTAGTGACACGGGGTTCTCGCTCAATGGCGAAAACGTGAAAATCAAAGGTGTGTGTTTGCATCATTGTGCGGGAGCACTCGGTGCGGCGGTGCCGGTGAGTGCCTGGGAGCATCGACTGAGTCGCCTGCGCGAGTTGGGCGTGAATGCGGTTCGAACGGCGCATAATCCCGTTGCCCCAGAGTTCCTGGATCTCTGTGATCGCATGGGGATCTTGGTGATGGACGAATTCTTCGACTGCTGGACGATCGGCAAGCGGCGAGAAGATTACCATCACCATTTTCGTGAGTGGGCACATCGTGACATGGCCGATACGCTGCGCCGTGATCGAAATCACCCGTGCGTGATCCTGTATAGCGTCGGCAATGAAATCCACGACACTCCCAGGGAAGAACTCGCGAAGAGCATTCTGAAGGACCTCGTCGCGATCTGTCACGACATCGATCCGACACGTCCGGTGACGCAGGGCTTGTTCCGGCCGAACGTGAGTCATGACTATGACAATGGTCTCGCGGATATGCTCGATGTGATTGGTACCAACTATCGTGACCTCGAACTGTTGCAGGCGTGGCGGGATCAGCCAGGGCGGAAGATCGTTGGTACTGAGCAAGGGCACGATCGAAAGATTTGGCTCGCTTGCCGTGACAACGCTCAGCACGCCGGTCAGTTTCTCTGGGTGGGGATTGATTACTTGGGCGAGTCATGGCAGTGGCCTGTGACGACGTACAACAGCGGGTTGCTTGACCGGACGCTGCGTCCCTATGCACGTGGGCGAGAACGACAGAGTTGGTGGAGTGAGACGCCGATGATTCGAGTGTTCCGTCGAATCGCTCCGACCGAGCAGACGCCAACGGATCCGGGATACGAAGACATTCAATGGAAACGGCAGCAAGTGCTGTTTGACGATTGGTCGCCGAGAGCTACGGATGCTCACGAAGAGAATGTGGAGGTGTACAGCAACTGCGACGAGGTGGAATTGATTCTCAACGACCGCTCTCTGGGAGTTCAAACGTTACCGAGCGACGCGAACGCTCGGAATTGGAGCGTTCCGTTCGAAGCGGGGCGTTTGATTGCGATCGGACGAAACGACGACGTCGAGGTTGCTCGAGATGAGTTGACAACGGCGGGGGCAGCGGCCCGGATCGAAGTGCGCGTCAACCGTTCGACGTTGGCTCCGGGTTTTGACGAAGTGGCGTATGTGGAGGCGACGGTAACTGACTCAAGTGGCGTTCGTGTTCCACGGTCGGAATGTGAAATCGCATTTAAGGTGGATGGCCCTGGGAAATTAATCGCGGTCGATAGTGCGTCGATCGTTAGTCACGAGCCGTTTCACGCGAGTCGGCGTCGTGCGTTTCGAGGACGCTGTATCGGCATCGTTCGAGCGACGGATTCGAAGGGCGTCCTCTCTGTGACCGCATCCGCGGAGGGTTTGATGCCGGGGGCTGCTCGAGTCGACGTTTTGCCCGAGTAAAACCGAGGGTGGGTGGGGGCTAGATGTGATCGGGGGCGAGAGGTTAGGTATAGGCGTCAACGTCTGGTCAAGAAATCTCCCACGTGCCTTGCTGAAGTTTTCATGAGTATCCGAACTCTCGTAGCTGATTACCAATCGCAGACTCACCGCGTTGCGATTTTACGATTGTTGTCAGAGTATTCGGCTGATCCGGCGATCGGCGGAAGTGGACTGCCCTTCTCCGTTCGTCAGCGGGTGGTGGATGAGTTGGCTCGCCGCGAGAATGCCGTTTCGTTGCTCGCGATGGAGGAAACTGCTGGAACGTCGCCGCAGGCGGTGGGGTTGATCAATGCCTTTGAAAACTTCTCGACGTTTGCGGCGATGCCGGTGTTGAATCTGCATGATGTGATGGTCACTCGCAGTCATCGTGGGCGAGGGATTGGGCGACGATTGATCGAGGCGGCAGAGGAAGAGGCCCGTCAACGAGGTTGTTGCAAAATGACGTTGGAGGTCTATCGCGGGAACCAAGCTGCGGCAACTCTGTATCGCCGCTGTGATTTTATCGATCCGCCGGGCAATCGTGACCTCGGTGAGACGTTGTTCCTTTCAAAGTCGCTCGCGTGAAAGGTATTGGATTCGATGTCCTGTCCAGATCATGAAGGCTCGTTTGGGGCCACACATGATTGAACCGCCCGCGTGAGTGTTTTGACACGAGCCGCGATGTCGCGAGAGCTTTCAGTGCTGGCGATGAGAAGTGTCGCGACCGGGTGTCCGCGACGGATTGGGGTGCCCTCGGCGGGGCGGTCCGCGATCTGTATCTCCGATGATTCGCAGTCCATTTCCCGCTGCATCGCTGTTTCGACCGATTGCATTCGCGATAGATACACGTGTCCGCCGCGCGAACTGTAGACAATTCGTTTGACGATTTGGGCTCGTGACGGATTGCTTTCGTTGGACAGGGGGGGAAAGCGGTCGGGTGACGGGCCAACGTTGATGTGTTTGCGGATTGTCGGTTGAGCGGCGATGTGTAAAGACATCAGCGATGCGGAGTTGTTTGGACGCAGTGCGTGCTGGGCGATTTTTTCGATGACTTCGCAGGAGGCGCTCGGACGCTCGTTGACTTCGAGTAGCCACCACCGGTCGTGTCGGTCGCGGATAAAGTCGAGGTTGAAGAGGCCGTGGAGTTGGCGGGTTTCGGCGACCGCGTGGGCGAGACTCTGCATCCGGTCGAAATCGGGGTATTCTTCAAACGAGATGCTTCGCGATCCCGCGTACACAAACGGTAGCGAGCCGATTCGAACATGGGTTGAGCGAGTGATCCCAAGAAGACGAACGGTGGAGCCGGCCGAAAAGGCAACGAGGCCATAAGACCGACCGTCGACGCGTCGCTGTAAGAACGCGTTCGCAGGAGGACGGTCGATATCTATGGACTTCCGTGTTTGGACACCAAGCCCGCCGGACGATTCTGCTTGTTTTAACAGCCATCGCGAGGGTTGCTGACGCACCGCCGATTGAAGGTGGTTGTTTCGGGGAGTGAAAAACTCTTCGGTGGTGTGTGTTTCGGGGAACGAAAATCCGAATTGGTGTGCGAGCGATTCGGTTTGGCGAAGCGACAGTTTGGGTTCGGGGGGCAGGCCACCGACGCGCAGCGGGAATGCGTTTTCTTGGCGTGCGAATCGTTCGGCGGCCAGTTGCAGTCGCGGGCGATCGGACTGTTCTAGAGGGGAAATCCGGCGGAATCGGTGGCAGGCTTCGTGTGTGTCTTGGTCGCCGAACAAGTCCATCCCGACGACCGGATAGTGCCGCGACGCGGATTGCGCGGCCCAACGGATCGATGCACCGAGGAGCAGAATTCGGTGGCGAAATAGTGTCAATGTCGGGAAATCATCGACCTGGTTGGCGAGGTTGGGCGGGTTTGTTACCGTTTCGTTTTGCAAGACCCACCCATCGCTCTTGGAGTTCAGTCGTTTGTAGCGTTGAGACCGACGTTTACGTTCGAAGCTGTTCCACGTGTGGGGTAAGGACCTCGGGTTCCCCACCGGTCGTTTCCCAAAACTCTCTTTTACTTTGAGGCATCCTGTCATGCATTTTCACATCGGAGAAGCCCTGGTCGGCGACGGCAACGAAGTCGCACACATTGACCTGATGATCGGTAGCAAGAATGGTCCCGTCGGAACCGCTTTCGCAAACGCGTTGGCCAACCAGAGCGAAGGTCACACGAACTTGCTCGCCGTGCTCGAGCCAAACGTGGCCGTCAAACCGTCGACCGTGATGATCACCAAGGTCACGATCAAAGGCATGAAGCAAGCCGTGCAAATGTTCGGTCCTGCTCAAGCCGCGGTTGCACAAGCAGTCGCCGACGCGGTCAGCGAAGGCATCATCCCTCGCGATGCGGCCGAAGAATTGGTTTGCGTTTGCGGTGTCTTCATTCACCCAGCCGCGGAAGATGACGAAAAGATCTACAAGTACAACTACGAGGCGACTCTCGAATCGTTGAAGTCGGCGCTTTCGAACAAGCCAAGTGTTGAAGACATGTTGGCGAAGAAAGATTCGGCGACTCACCCGTTCAAAGGGTTCTAGTATCGAGACCGTAACGCGGTTTCGGTCGGGCGTGTCGTGAACAGTTGGGGACAACTGTTCTGCATTGGAGTGGTTGAGGTGATTGTTTGCACCCGGCCCTTTTGATTTAAGCCTCTGCATGAAACGCTCTATGAAAATTGTATGCAGCTTCGGGGGCGTGCCTTCGGAGCTGTTTTTGTTGGTGGGTGATCGTTTGCGGTTGGTCGGATAGCGGAAGGTTGGTGCGTGGTGACTGAGAAAGTTTTGTTGCAGATGGATGTCGATGAACATCCGAGTTCGTTTGATTCGATTGTTGGCATCGATTCCGGTGTGGATCGTTTGCTGAGATACGGTTCGGTGGAAGCGTCCGGGGTGGAGTCGCTCGTGCACGGGGCGATGTTTACCCGCGGTGGTGATGACCTCAAGAACACCGCGATCTTCGTTGGCGGCAATGATGTCAATCAGGCCGAGGAACTGTTCGGTGCGATCCAGAAAGCGTTCTTCGGGCCCGTGCGGGTGTCGGTGATGTTGGACGCATCGGGATGCAACACGACCGCATCGGCCGCGGTGGCATCGCTCACCAAACACATGACGTTAGAAGGGTCGACGTGCGTGGTTCTCGGAGGAACCGGGCCGGTGGGGCGAAGGGTGGCACACCTGATGTCGAGGCAGGGGGCACACGTCATCGTGACGAGTCGTTCGCTGGCGCGGGCCGAGTCGGCCTGCGAAGACATCGTCAAAGGCATCGGTGCCGGTGGTGGTGAGCGGGACCGATTGGAAGCGGCGGCACCGGAAACGGAAGAGGCCAGGAGTGCGATGCTGGGTCGAGCCGATGCGATCGTCGCTTGCGGTGCGGCGGGCGTCGAATTGCTGTCGGCCGAGGAACTGAATTCACTGCAGAACCTCAAAGTGGCGATCGATCTGAACGCGGTTCCGCCCGCAGGAATCGGTGGCATCGAAACCTTCGACAAGGCGAAGCAGTTGCGGGAAGGCGATGAGCAATCGCCCACCGTTTATGGACCGATCGGGGTGGGCGGGTTGAAAATGCGAGCCCACAAAGCGGCCGTTGCGAAACTGTTTGAACAGAACGACCTCGTTTTGGATGCCAACGAGATCTACGACTTGACGATCGAGCAGATGGGTTAGCGCGGTTCACTGACACGCATCGCCGAACGGGGACACGCATTGTCTGTGTGAAGGCTGTGCTTTCGTGCGAGAGCCGTGTGCGTGCGCGGATGTTTTCTGTTCATCGATGAACGTCTTTGCGGATTGCTGCGGACGCCTACTTCGATTGTTGGCGGTTCCACTGCTGCGTCGCTTCGCTTTGGATCAACGCGGTCGACTTGCCGCTCGCTGAGGCGAGCCGTTTGGCCTCGTCGTCTTCGAGAGAGAATCGTTCGGTGCCATCAGGGAGCGTGACCAATTTGCCTCGTGCTGGGCCGTGTTCGGTTTCCACCTCGACGGCGCGGCGGGACAGTTTGGTGCGTTGCAGGATTTGTCGGCGAATACCGATCGTCGATGTATTTTGGAAGAGGATGCTCTGCATCGTTGCCGCTTTAGAACCGCCGCAAATCACCGACAGTACCGTGGCAAGCCGGCCTTTCTTCATCACGCATGGGGTTTGCCAAACGTCGAGGGCGCCGGCGTGCATCAGACGCTGTGATACGTCGGCGAGTTGTTCAGCGGTAGCGTCGTCGATATTGGTTTCGAGCAAGGTGACGTGATCGGATTCGACCGCTCCGAGCGACGCTTCCGAGTCCTGTCGTTCCCCCAAGGTGACACGCAACACATTGGCTTGGCCATCGATGTCCCGGGTTCCAGCGCCGTAGCCGACTCGGTGTGGGGTCATCGCTGGGGCGGGGCCGAACGAGGAAGCGAGTGTTTTGATGATCGCCGCGCCGGTTGGCGTCGTCAGTTCGGATTCGATCTCGCTGTATGCGATCGGGACGCCGGTAAGGATCTCGGCGGTAGCGGGGGCGGGCACAGCAACTCGTCCATGGTCGATGGTGATCGCTCCGGTTCCGGTTGGGATCGTGGACGACGTCACACTGTCGATTTTCAACGCGTCGATCGCGATCGCGGTCCCGACAATGTCGGCGATGGAGTCGACCGCGCCGACTTCGTGGAAGTGTACTTTCTGCAGGCTGCACCCGTGAACCTTGGCTTCGGCTTCCCCGATGCAAAGGAATATTCGGCGGGCGAGCGTCTTGGCACCGTCGGAGATTCCGTCCGCCTTGTCGATCATGGCCTCGATATGATGAAGGTGTCGGTGAGCTTTCTGTTCGGGATGCTCGACGCGAATGTATGTTGCGCGAAAGCCACATTTTTTGACTTCGTCGACCCGCAGTTCCAGATCGGGGATTTCCAGCGAGGCGAGCCCCGTACGGATGAGTTCGGGGGAAACGCCCAGGTCGATCAATGCCCCGAGGGTCATGTCGCCACTAATACCGCTGAGACAATCGAAGTGCAGGTTGGTTTTCATCGTTTTATGATCGGTGCCGAACCAGGTCGGACTTCAGGTGGGAATGGTGTGTCTTGTTTAGAGATAGGAAGCATAAAGGGCAGCGGGGGAATCCACTACGGGCGACCCCGGAGGTTCACACTCGAGTTCGGCGATTGTGTCGAGAACCACGCGGCACCTGTCTGGGTTCGATGTACATTAGACATCGAAGGTAAAAGCGGGACGCCGATCGGTTTTGCGATGCGAGTAAGCCTCGGTTTAAGCGAGAAAACGGGAGCCGACGCCTGGCGGCTGATCGATTCTCCGACGTTCCCGGATGATTTCAGATGTTTTCGGAGGGTTCCATGAAAGCGTTCTGACGGGTTGACCCGAGTGAGGCACGCTATTCCGATCTGTTTATGTTGATTCACACCCGCATTGCCGTTTTGACCGCGCCGCTGATGTTTGCGTTGGCGGTTGCGTTCTTGGTGAGCCAAGCGGTGTTGATCGTATTGTGGGTGGATGTCCCCTCGATCCGCGAGAAAACAATCGTCTCCGGTGACCCGGCCAACGTTTCGGCGGAATCAAACACCGGCGACGTGGAGACATCCGAAGGCGACCCCGCCGTGCCGTCAGGCATTGATGCGATACAGCAAGATGCCGATGACGAGGAGTGGAAGGCGCGGGTGGTGGGGCCGGTATCGCCGACCCAAGTGTTGTTCGAACAGCTGGCGATGGGAGTGATGTGGCTGGTTTGGCCGGTTGTGATCGCGGAGTCGATTTACCACTGGATCATCCGCCCGAAAACTCGTTCGATGCGGTGGTTCCATTTTTACTCGGCCGTGTTCTGCGTTTGCCCGTCGCTGCGGATGTGTGCCAAGAGTGCCGAGATGCACGGCAATTTATGGTTGCCGGGGTACGGTTGGCAGCGTCCCAATCGACGACTGCGGCGACGGTTGGAACAGAACTTCAGCGTCCCGATGATCGGCATCGCTCTGTTGATCCTGCCGGTGTTGATTATTGAATTTTTGTTAAAAGATCAGGTCGCTCGTTACCAATGGCTGCGGGTTTCGCTGCATATCGGGACGGGCGTGATTTGGTTCGCGTTCGCCGCGGAGTTCATCTTGATGGTCTCGATCGCGGAAAAAAAACTGGATTACGTCCGCAAACACTGGGTGGATTTGGCGATCATTGCGTTGCCATTTTTCTCATTCTTGCGATCGATGCAGGCGGTGCGTGGAACGCGTTTGGCAAAGCTAGCAAAACTTCCTCAACTAACGAAGCTCGCCAGGGCCTATCGGTTGCGAGGGACCGTTTTGAAGGCGTTTCGGGCCCTCGTGTTGTTGGACGTGTCGGCGAGGTTGTTTCGCAAAACTCCGGAAAAGCAGCTCGTGCGATTGCGAGAAGAGCTTCGTGTGACCCAGCGTGAGGCCCGGTTGATTCGGCTGTTGATCGCACGGTTGGAGCGTGAGATCAACTCGCAGGACGGACCCGATTCAGGCAGCCTCGATTCCGATCGACCCGATGATTTAGAAAGCCCCGGTAGCTCATCCAGCCCCGGTAGCTCTGCCAGCCCTGATGAAACCGATGGTGCGTTTGATTCGACCGGACACGCCGAAATGATCAGAGGAGTGAACAGGGGTGAACGTTCGCCGGGTGAAATTTCCGGTTCGGCGTGAGTCGCGGGTTGGCAGACGGCTTTTGGGAGCTCGGTTTTTATCTCGGCATTGGCATCAGGAGT
>NZ_ANOH01000006.1 GCF_000346505.1 Aporhodopirellula sallentina SM41 | reverse complement strand
GCACCTCCGTGAAACTCACGCATTGGTGAGTTGAAAATGCGTCGGTTCCGGTTTCTTCAAAGCCAACCGCGGCTAATGTCGTTCGGCTGATGTTAGTCGCTGGACCGTGCGATGGCGTTTGCGATCGTGCGATAGCCGGTTGCATTCAGATGCCCACTGCCGATTTTGCCGTTGTGAAATCCGTGAGGAAATCGCCCCGAGTCGGAAGCAGCCACTAAGTCTTCCCGACAATCGACGACCGCGATGTCGTGAGCCGCCAACGCAGCACTGATTGTTTCAAAATCGGCTGAGCGTTCGTCATCCCGAATGACCTCGTCTCCCATCACAACGGGCACCAAAGGCGCGTACACGAGGGTAACGGGCTGCGCGGTTGCGTCCCTCATCTGACGAGCGATATCTGCGGCCGAAAACGACTCGTCGGCGCGAACGGTTGTCGCATTCGGTTCGGCATTTCCTGACGAGACAACACCGCAAACGCGTCCGGGCATGAATCTCAATCGGCGAAGCTGGCTCGTGTCTGCGTCGAACACGAGACCGCGAACCGCATGGATTACGAAATCGGGGATGAGATCCAGTCCCGCGATATTGCGTCCGCCGTCGTCGCTCGCAGGTTGATCCACTTCCTCGCTTGCAAGACATTCGAGGTCTTCGATCTCGCACACCAGCACCACATGCTCGGTCACACCGAGACGCCGTTCGGCAAGGCGGAAACGGCTCGTCCAGTCGATCGCGTCGTCACCGCTGTGTGCCATCGGTAACACCGCCAAAGACGCCGAAGCATTGGGTGAAAAGGCGTTTTCGAGTTGTGCCCACAACTTCTCGTGGTCACCCACGCAAACGCCTTCCGCCTGCGAATCGCCCCACAGGGCGATGACCCGTTTTGTGTTCGTTGGAGGCAGACGCGTTCTACCCGGCATCCCGTGCGGACCGATCCGCGTCGTGGCATATCCTTCGCTACGCCATCGGTAATCGGTCGACGCCGGATACACCCAACGCTGGGTTGCCGAATCAAAGACACGCTCATGGTAGCTACGCACAAACAACGGTGACGTGCCCCAAATGACGAGCGTTCCTGCGAACAATCCGACCACCCACTGGATAAACCCGCGGGTGGTCGGTGCGTGGTTCGTCACGACCTCGTTAGGTTTCATTCGGAACGTCGTACTGTTCACGCAAACGACTGAGTTCTTTTTTCAGCGTCGCGATTCGAGAGGCGTATTCGGGATTGGACGCAAGGTTGTTCATCTCGCTCGGATCGTTCTTCAAATCGAACAACTCCCATTCCTCGTTGTCGGGAACGTTTCGCCCGTAATAGCGAATCAACTTCCACCGGCCATCAAAAACACCCTCGTGCCGCCGCACGCTGTGAACTGCGGGGTACTCATAGTAGTGGTAGTAGAGCGAATCACGCCAATCCTCTGGCGTCTTGCCCTCTAACAACGGAACCAAACTCTCGCCTTGCATTTCCTCCGGAATCGGAGCTTTCGCGAGATCGAGGAACGTTTCGGCAAAGTCAATGTTCTGCACCAAATCAGTGTTCACCGAACCAGGTTTGATCTTGCCAGGCCAACGGGCGATCAGTGGAGTCCGGAAGGATTCCTCATACATGAAACGCTTATCAAACCAACCGTGTTCCCCCATGTAGAAACCTTGGTCAGAGCTATACATCACGATCGTATTGTCGCTCAGTCCTTGTTCCTCGAGCGTATCAAGAATTTTTCCAACGCTCTCATCAACCGACCACGTGCAACGCAGGTAGTCTTTGAGATAGGTTTGATACTTCCATTTGATCAAATCGATGCCCGTCGGTTTGTTTTCCTCAAACCACTTTTGCCGCGACGCATACTGCGGGTCACCCTTGTAGCGACCGCCGAGCTTCAGATCGCTCTCGAGATTCATGTGGCGATCGATCTCCATCTGTTGCCCGGATGCCGCTACGCCTCGCGTCGCATAGTCGTCGAACAGATTGTCCGGTTCAGGAATCTCGACGTCCTCATACCGGCTCATCTCTCGCTTGGCCGGTTGCCAGTTCCGGTGCGGCGCCTTGTGATGAACCATCAACATGAACGGTTTCTCTTCATCACGTCCGTTCTCGAGCCAATTGACCGCACGCCGCGTGATCACGTCCGTCACGTATTCGCCTTCGTACTTCGTCCGGCCTTCTTCCGTGATGAACTGCGGGTTGTAGTAGTTCCCTTGCCCGGGCAGCACTTCCCAGTAGTCGAAGCCCTGCATTTTCCCGCTCAGGTGGATCTTTCCGACCATGACCGTTTGGAAACCGTTGGCCTGCAGAATTTTTTGGAACTGCTGCTGATCATGGTTGAACGGGCCGATGTTGTCGATCTTCCCATTCAGGTGGCTGTGCAGTCCGGTCAGCAACGTTGCCCGGCTCGGTGCACATATCGAGTTACCGACATAGGCTCGGTCGAAACGCATCCCCTCGGCGGCCAACCGATCAATGTTCGGCGAAGGATTCAGCGACTCCAATCGCCCCCCATAGGCACCGATGGTTTGGTAGGAGTGGTCGTCAGAAAAAATCCAAACAATGTTCGGACGATCGTCTGCCACGACCATTCCGGGTGCCATTTGCATGACAACCGCAGCTAACAAAAAGATCCATTTCGACATGCTAATTTCTCACTAGTGTTCGTTCTTCGAGCCTGTTGTGCGCAACACATCGCGGTTGCGAGCGAGCATCAATAAGTCGAGTTCATGCTTGCATCAAAAACACCGACTTACGTTTGCGGACGCAGACGTTGTACTGCCTCATCGCCTAACGAGAAAGCATTGTCCGCGTCAGCCACATGCCATCATACTGTAACGAACAATCCGTCAAGCGTGCGATGAATTCGCAAAGTGAGTTTCAACGGTCGTGCAGCCATCGAGCATGCAAACAAAGAACGCCGTGCCCCTCGTACAACATCAGACCATCACAAAAGAGCGGTCACCACGAAAGGGACGTACCCACGAAGGAGCCATGCCCTCAAAGGGGCCATGCAATATTGACCGAGTTTACTGACCGCCAAACGAGGCATCGCGAAGCCCGTCACCGTCGGTGTAATCCACTGGCGATTCCAAACCACCCGTCAGCAGCAAGCCGTCGACCTTCGCAGCCGCGCTCGCCAATCGCCCTTTTGCGTCGATCAGTTTGATCGTGGCGTCGTAGTAAGTGCGCCGGACCACCAGCACCTGCAGGAAATCGAGTTCGCCGGCGCGATAGGCGACTTCGGAGAGTTCCAGACTCTTCTCGGCCTGCGGGATAATTTCGTCGCGGTATTTCTGTACCGTCGTCAAAGCACTCTCGTACTCTTGTGCGGTGCGTGCCAAACGTGACCGAATCGATTGCTCGATGCGTTTGACTTCCTGCGTGGCTCGCACGTAGTCGGCGTAGGCCGCGGAGATGTTACCCTGATTTCTGTTCGCGATCGGAATCGGGGCTGACAACTGGAGATTGATCATCCCGTTGTCGGTACCAACGTCGTAGCCGGCTCCGAGTTGCCCCGTCACGTTGGGGACGTGTTGCACGCGTTGCCGGCGAAGCAACGCTTGCTTCTCGCAAACGATCGCTTGGGCGACGGACAATTCCGGGCTTTGCATAACGATCGATGCGTAAACGTTCTGCCAGTCCTGCGGGCCGCTCGACGGTGCCGGATCGGCGACCAATTGAACCGGTGCTTCGCCGTCGATGCCTGCAATGGCTGCGAGGTCCTGCCACGCGCCGCGATACTGGATCTCAGCTTGTTCAGCGGCCAAACGCACCTCACTCAGCAGTGTTTTCGCCTGCAACGTTTCGATCAACGTTCCCTCTTCGGCACGTTCACGTTGTTCCGCTACCTGGACGCCTCGGTCGGCTACCTCAATAAAGCGACGTGTTGCATCGAGGTTCTGTTGGGCCGCCAGTGCTTCATAGAAGCGAACTCGCACATCAGTCAAAATGCGGTGCCGCTGCGTTTCTCGCTCCATAGCCTGCGCACGTGCCGTGTGCCCGAGTACTTCTTGGTTGAGCTGCAGTTTGTTGCCTCGAACGAACTCTTGCTCGACAAAGAAACCATGTTGGTCGGTATTGCGATCTGCCATCTGCTGACCGAAGTACCCGAGCGTCGGATTGGGACGCGTCCCCACCTGCTGTCGCAAACCGGCGGCTTTGCTCCGCGACGCGTCGGCTGCCGCGAGTGAGGGATGATTGGCTAACGCGATTTGCTCGACATCAGCCAACGTGTACGCGGAAGCGGCATCGATGTAGCCCCCTCCAAACCCAGGATTCGATCGCTGCACGTCTTCGGTCGCATTGCCTGTGAACGTTTCGTGCGGGAAATCGAACGTTTGCAGCTGATCGCGGAACTCACTCGCGCTAACAACTGCCGCTGCGGCCCCATTCTCTCCGTCTGCTGTCTCTCCGTCCGTCGCTGGGCTCAACGACATTGGCGGCACCGGCTCGGATCCTGTCACGTAGTCAACTCGGTCGATCGTCCGTTGTTCGCCGGTGTCCGAGTTCTGTTCGTCTCTCCTCGGCGTTTCCACCGATGGCATGTTGATGATTGGGACCGCCAACCGCATGTCAGGCGATTGCAGCAACGTGTCGTCCTCGTTGGACGACGCCGTAACCGAAGGATGAGTTGGGCTTTGACGGGACGCCGTGTGAAACGGACTTTTGATGGGAGTTGCATTTTCCCGAATGGTGAAACTGCTTTGTGACGTTCGCTTGAACGCGTGAAAGTGCCCACACCCCGTAATGCTGATCACCGCGAGGAAACATGTGGTCGCTAGAAGGAGCAGTTTCTTCATGGACTTTCACGTTCGAAAAATTGCGAGTGCGGGGCGGCGTTGAACCATTCAGCGTCCGTCATCTAGCTCGCTATCGCCGTGCCTGCGACCGGTTTGCGGGAACGAGGCTCGACGGAAAGCGTGCTCTCAAACTATCGACACGATCCGGCGATTCGATCGCTTAGGAACGACCGTTAGAAAAGAAGCAACGTGCTGCGGCCGGACAATCCGGCACAACCGTCGCAGATTGACACGCGAATGTGAGCTTCGTTTCACGCGGATAGACATGCACATCTGTCCCGTCGGCATCGATGTGACACCACGCCGCAGGCAATCGGGCAGGCAAACCTGCGCATGCTTGTGTACATTTCAAGAAGGCCAGTGACCTTCAAAATCGCATTCGGATCATCAACTTCATCAGGCGGAACACCCGTTGAGCACCGCATCCACCTTGCCAGCAGAACAGATCGACGCCCAAGCCAAGTCGAAAACCTCGGCCGCATCTTTCCGGTCGCCCACACCGAAGGCTGCAAAGTTGCAACCGAAAGAACACGGCGCGTATGCGATACTGGGCATTCCGATCGCCACGTCTTTGTTGATCGCATCCCCGACGATCTCGGGATGCTGCATCGCGGTCGCCGCAATCGCCGGGTTCCTGGCACACGAACCCCTGTTGATTGCGAGTGGCAAACGCGGAAAAAGGGCCAAGCAAAACACACCTCACGCCACCAATCGGCTCGCAATCCTGTTGAGCATCGTTATCGCGAGCGGTCTGACCGCGGTCGCGACGGGGACCACCAGCGTGCGGATCGCGTTATTCGGATGTGGACTCCTCGCCGCAGGCTTCTTTGGACTAACGATTCTCGACATCGAACGACAAGCTTCGTCTGGCGGCGTCGCCCTCAGCCGCACGTTTGGCGGTCAACTCGGTGGAGTCATCGGACTATCAGTGCCCTGCCTTCCGATCCTGCTCGCCGGCGGCTTTGGCGTATGGCATTCGATAGCGGTTTGGTCCGTTTGGTTGGTCGGGTTCTTCTCCACCACGATCGCCGTACGAGGAGTGATCGCAGCGCAGAAACGCAAGTCTCGGGTCGTTCACTGGACGAGCGTGATTGCACTGTCTCTGACAACTGCCGTTTGGGTTGCAATCGGCCACCCGTTCGTGATCTCCGTTGTCCCAATGCTGTTGATGAGCTGTTACCTGCTCGTTGACCCTCCACCGGCAAAATACATCAAACGCGTGGGATGGGCTCTCGTTGCCGGGACGATGGTGTCGGCCGTGTGGTTGAGTATCCTCGCGATGCGGTTCGGTGACATTTGACTCGCGACGTTTCGCTCTCAATGTGTTGTCAACGTGCAACACGTCGCTCGCTCATAGAGTTTTCAGATATTCCAACACCGCTCTCTTCTCCCCTTCATCGAGCGCATCCGGATAGTCATGACCGGCGGCGGACTTTCCGAACCTGCGAGTATCGAAGTAGCCTCTGCGGATAGCCACATCGGGCTCTTCCAATGGCACACGCGAGACAGATTCGATCGTCAATCCGATCCTCTCAGCATCGATCTCGTCCGCAACGCGTCGCCAGACTGTTGGCCGTTGTTTCGGATTCAGCACGTGCCATAGCGTCGGTACGCTTCCGTTGTGAAAATACGGTGCGCTCGCCCAAACACCATCCAACGGCGGCGCGACATACCCTGCCGGTTCGGTGATGGTCTTCTGCTCGGCGGCTTCACTGCTATTGGCAACTTTACTGCTATTGGCAACTTTACTGGCATTCGCAAACCAGCTGCGTGCGTAGTGCTCGCGACCGGCCACGGAAAGAGCCTGATGACGGACGGGATCGGTGCCGATCTCATCGATCGAAATCATTCGATTCGGATACGCCGCAATCGATTCCGCGTCGCTCTCATGGCCATAGGTGCCATGGCATTCCGCACAGTTTTGCTTGAAAAGATGCCGCCCCGATTCCGCGAGTTTCGCATCCACCGGCAATGGATACTTCGGCGGACGCAGCGATGACAGGTAAGCGTAGACATCACGAAACGCATCTTCGTTATCGCGAAAGAACTCCGCATCATTCTCAGGAACAAGGGCGAACTGCATCAAACCTCGGTGTCCCTTTGGAGCGAAACCGTCGATGTAGATGTACGGACGTCGGTAGAAGTGCCACCACGGGGGCGCGTCCATATCGTGATGCGTGAACGATGCCGGGGCTCGCTGTACCAAATTCAGTTCATCGTCGCGGTAGTGCATCAATCCTTGACCGAACACCACAGCGTTGGTCGTGCCATGAGTCGTCCCCAACGGAACAACGAGCGACCCGAGCTCCATCCGCCCGAGCGATTTGCCCAAACGAAATTTGGTCCGTCGAACTTCTTCGGTCAACGTTTGCAACGCAAAGCGATTGTTGGGTGCTCCCGGCGTTGGCGTTCCATAGACAGAACCACCGTGGCACGAAAAGCAGTTCATGGTCCAACGCCCTTCCTCGTCGACAACGTACTGCAACGGCTTCCCCGGATCGGGAGGCGTTGGCTCCGATTGATCGCCGCTCGAGCTTGTTGCTCCGCCGACGTCGGAGGAAGGACGCGGTGTCAATCCGTACCGTCGAAAGGCCATCGTTCGACGTTCGGCGAGTGAGGCTGCCTCTGCTTTCTGGCGCAGTTCCTTTGGCCAACTTTGCCAAAGCGAGTCGAAGACTTCTTGATCGAAATCACTTGGCAACAAAGCGTTCCCAACCAAGAACTCATATCCTCGAGTCGCTGCATCCTGATCGTCGTGCTCGTCCACGTTGTTCGATTGCCCGCCATCGTGTCCCGATGTCACCAATCGAATATCGTCACGCTTCGACGACCGTTCGTTGGAGTCGGTCTCCGCCCGTGCGGGGAGAATTCCAGCTAGCAGGATGACCGCCGCAATCGGGACGGGCGTTAGCGATCGCATTGATCGTCGACACGGCGGGGATTGCGAGCGGGCAGATAAAACGCTCACGCGCGAAAGATGTCGCGGAACGCGATTTCGGAGATGTGAAAGAATGAAGACCACGGCATGCCAACGACACGAAAAGACTCAAGAGAGAGCGGCGCGAACCCTGATCGCCACCACCAGTCATTATGCCCGTCGTCAACCGCGATGATTAACCCTTCTTATTCAACTCCGATGGAAG
>NZ_ANOH01000005.1 GCF_000346505.1 Aporhodopirellula sallentina SM41 | reverse complement strand
TGGTGACTGGCCGATTGGGTCTCGATCACTTCACGAACGCAGCCGGTTGTTGACCACGAAATACGCGAACGACACGAAAACGCATCCCCGTTTGCCGTCTTTTGTATGCTCGTTGCCCAGGCCCACCACTTGGCGGGCATTCGATTCTCGAAAACGACCCCCGTCCCCTTTTCGTGGGCCGTCTGCCATTTGACCGGCCAACGTCTCGGCAATCGCTTCAATGCAAGAACATTGATGTATTGCCGACAGAGAGGGCTCAGTCGGCTACGGCAACGACACGACGCCCAGCACCAAACTCTTCCCAAGCGCTCGCAGCATCCATGCGTTTCCGGTCAGGTCAACTGGAGCAATCGAACAACCCGCTCGAGGCGCTCCCGGTCTGGCCGTCTGCAGCCGTCTCGGAAGGCAAGCACGAGAACACTTGAGCGACGGCGAAAGAACGACCGCTTGATGACCTGCCCTCGCAACCCGAACCGCAACCATTCCGCCACAGCAACTTAGGCTTACGCCCGTGCCATTCGGGCCCGCCCCCCTTTGTTGGCTCACGACGATGGTGGACCGATAGCGTTATTTCGTTCGGTGCTGAATTGCTTCGTCCGCTTCACGAAGCTCTTCACGCGCTGCCCAGTCCTCTAAGTACTCGCGTTCCAGGGCAGCGTAACGCTGGATCCACTGGTTTGGATGATTCAACAATGACGTCAGCCGTTCGGCCTCATCCCTGAGCTGCGGCGACAGAGGTCCATTCCAAACTCCTGAACTGTTCTTTCCTGCGTGCAGTTCACCCAGAATTTCGTCGGTGCCGTACGTTAGTAAAAACTCATTTAGTACGTCGGGCACAATCATCGATGATCCGGTTTGACTCGGAGGTGGCATGTGCCGTGCTATCATCTTCAACTCGTTGGTTGTTTTGCTATCACACCAATCAAGGACTACCTGTTTTGGAAGAGAGTTAAGAAGATAATCACAGACGTGAACACGTAGGTAGATTCCAGACTCACCAACCAACGCACGCCCAAAACAGTCCATCACTTCGACGGGATACTCCTCTGCCAATTCTTTGAGGCCGGTAAGTGACTTCCGGCACAAGTTGAGGTCGTTCGTTCCAAGTGCCTCCTCAAACAGCTTGAAACATTCCAAATCGCCTTCTCGGATAAGCTTCGTTCCGATCTGGCACCATTCTCCAACGGAATGACGATCCAGTTGGGGCAATGCTTTTTGCAAGGTCTCACGAGCGATCACCCGAAACGCAGGCGAAGCGAGAATATCTTGCTCAGCCTCTCCGTGGCGATTTGCCATGATGAGGTGATGAATTAATCGCACCATCCAGTTTGCCTCGCGATCAAATCTCGCGTCGTCGCACGCGAATGATTCGAGCAACCGCAAGCTCGCCTCGGGAGGCAGAGGCTGACCGCCAAAGTTGTAGGCCAATCGCACAACGTCGACAGAGGACAGCTCATCATTCTCGATCGAGGTAAGGATCCTCGAAAACAAATCCATTTTGTTTCCGATGACCTCGACCAATCCCATCGTATGTCGTGGTGAACTCGCAAATTCCTTCTCAACGTATTCCCGCACCGATGTCGGCAGCGACGAGGTGTGCTTGACGAGGGAAGAGAAATAGCCGGCGAGGAACTCTTTGCTGCTATCGGGGCCGAGCGAATTCAAAATGGCATCGGCAAATACGAGTTCCTTGTCCGCTTGACCGAGTTTGACCCCGAAACGCCGAGCAGCCACCGCTTCATCGGTGGAAAGCCAGTCCAAGCAGCCTTTCAACACACCGGGGTTGTCGATTGCGATTTGCACCAACTCGTTGATCTCGCCGGGCTTTCCTTCGTTTTCCGGTAAGAAGCGTTCTCCCCAGATGTCGGATGAGCAAACTGATCGCAACTGTTCTTCGAAACCCGTTGGCCGGATCGAGTCAATCCACTCCCGTACAACTTGGACGGAGTCTGTACCTTCGAAGTCAGCGTGCGAAAAGTACCTACGGTCGTTCTCAATCAACGCATTGTAAAGCTTGAGCCGCTGACTAATCGATAGGTCCACTCCGGATAACAAATCTCTCAGGACTGCGACCACGTCACGATCAACGAGCCACAGCAGGTTGCGCAACAACACATCAAGAATCGTCTCGCTGAGCGGCGGCTTGCTCTGCATCAGTTCAACCGACAGATTAATCGCGTTCGTCAAGCATTGCCTCTCATTTTCTCGGGATTGTGGAGACCACACGTCCGGAACGGGACGGCCCGCATAGAAGGGAGGAGGAACCGGACCACCTCCGGTGCGACCGATCATGGCATCGATTGCAAGTTCACAAAGTCCCAGTGACATTGGGCTGTCAAATCGCCGCTTTAGAACTGTCAACCTTTCATCGAACGGCAACGAAGTATTGGAGAAGTAGATCTGCCAAAGCGTCGCCCAGATCTTTGTCGCGTTGTTTCCGATGTGGTCCTCAGTTTCGGTCGATGCGAGTTTGAAGAGCGCTCTTTCCGCATCGAGAAAGAACTCTGGAAAGAGTGCCATCTTTTCAAACATCCAAACAAGATGCCGTCGTGGCCCCCACGAGCCGCTTCCTAATTGCGTGCCGATCTTGCCGATGTCTTCGGCGGAGCTGTTTTCAACGAGGTCGGCGACCCGATGGACGTATCTGGACGGATCCAACTTTACGATCGAGACCATAAATTCGACGACATCGGCGTCAAGCAAATCGTCAATTGAAAGCGTGACCATCAATCCGCGAAAGTAATCCGCGACCCGTGCCGCGACCTCCTTGCCACCGTAGTGTTCGACGCGACGTTTGAATTGTTCAAGCATTGGTGGTGGTAGAGTCCTCACAAAGCTATCCAAATCATTCTCCGCGAAGGCACGCCATCCTCGACGAAACATCTCAGGTGCGATCAACTCTGGGGTGACGTACCAGAATTGTCCCTGTTGAGTTACGAAGCCGGTTCGATTTCGAATCTTCTCAACGCGACGCTCAATTTCTCGAATGGGTGTAGAGGTCAAGTCAGACAGACTTTCCAACTCGCCTCGGAATTCATCTCGGAAGCCGACTCGCGAAAACAAGGCGATCGCACCGACCAGGTCGCAATCCACATCGTCTTCCAAATAGTGATCCACCCACTGACTGACAGATTGAATCGTCTGCGTCAGGTCGCTCAGATTGTGGCCCGATTCGTTCCGACAAATCAGGGCAGCGAAACGAATGTATCCGTCGGAAAGGATGACGATACGTTCACGGGTTTCTTCCGGTACTTCCGGAAAGTTTGTGCAGAGGATTGCATTGGTCGTCTCCGGTGGCAACTTGTCGAGCCATGCTTCCGGCTGGTTAGCACCGCCGCCCGTCAGTCGCTCAAAGTGCTCGATCGCAATGATTCGAATACGATGCGAGCTTGCCGCCGCGAGCCCTTGAAGCAAGCGAACTGAAGCCGGACTGCACTCGTCCGCGACGAGAATCAATGTTGTTCGGGGATCTTCGGCTGCGCGTGCTGCAAGCTCTCGTGCTTGCTGATCGTTGGCCGTCTGGACGACGAGCGAATGAGCGCCCTCGATCGAATCAAGCGTCTCCGCCACGAACCGTGTCTTTCCGACGCCACTGAGACCAGAAATCGTCAAGCACACGTCCGATCCGGAAACGGCGCGTTGGAAGTCGACGTGAGCACAAATGCGATCAGACATGCCGGTTGCAGAACGACTGGGAACGTAGTCTGGCGTTAAATCTCTCGTGTTGGCGACCCAACTCCGCAAACTGAGAAACTCGCCAGCTTGTTCGGTCAAAGAAAGCACGGCTGTCGGCCGCAATTCAATCCAGTTCTGCAAATCGGCCCCGTCCACCAGTCTCGGCCGTTCAGGTGCCCCGCCAGTCTGGTTGCAAATTTCAGTTGCAACCGCGAGCATCTTGGCCTCGATTTTTTGCGTGGTATTATCTGGAATATCTGCCAATATACAGAAACGATACGCGTGTCCCTTCTGAATGAGCTTCGTCGCGTGCTCCTTACGCATCTCACCCTCGATTTCACGAATAAGCGATTTTGTTTCGTAAGTCGCTTCTGCCTTGTATTGCCAGCAGGTCGGCGTTTCGAACCACCCAATATTTGAGTTAACAAGAGGCACTTCGAGACACGTGTCGACGCCACCGTCAGCAATGTTCACTCGCAGTTGCCGATGAAATTGATTCATTGGAACACCGGCCATGAATGCCTCGAGCTGAATCAATTCGTCAACGAAGTGCGTAAAGGGGCCGCCTCCGTCACCGGAGAGGCGTGCTTGTAACGTTCGGTGGTCGATTCGAAACATTTTAACGTGCTCGCTCTTTCGTTTGCGGTGTCGGGAGTCGGCAAGACCTAGCGAAGCTGATCGGGTAACAGTCTAAGTTTGTGGAGAGCAAATAAAAACGCGCGAACTCAACAGTCCCTCGCGCACCCTCTGGTTTTGCCGACATGGTTAACTTCGCTTCCTGTTGTCCGTCAAAATTTGCGACTATTGCCCCCGATACTGGCGTGGTCCAGATGGTGTGAATTTCAAATGTTGGTTGATTTGAAATCGCACCAATTCGGGCCCGAAGGATCTTCCGTCTTCCCAGGTCACGTGAACATAGTTTTGACCATAGAGTGAAACACCTCCTTGCTGAGTAACTTGCCAAGTTGGTTGAACTGCTTTTGGATCGACTCTCTTTCGCATGCGATACAGTTCCCAGTACCCAGCGGGGATTAAGCGAATGGTACCGTTGGGCGGATCACACTTCAGATGAACGATAAAACTCTCCATCCGAGTCTCAGTCACGACAACTACCCCATACTGCCGCGCAAGTACTCGCATTCGCTGGTCGTAAATTCGATCAATGTTCTGCAATCGAGTCGCCAGCCAACTCGTCCCATGAAAATGCGATTTGCTATCGACACCGTCCCCGTTGCGTGCAGCATCGTCAAGTATCCGCTGGATCTCTCCCCGCACCTGACGAAAGGTTTCGTCCCAAAACGGCTGTTCTTCCTGTGGACGCCGACTTCTCTGAATTGATTGAATCACGAATTCGTGGGCGAGCGCGGACTGATGAGCACTTGTTCCCGGATCCCATTTTTCAATCGAAGGAAAATCATAACTCAACGTCGCTTGCCCCACCTCGATCTGCGATGGCCAAACGACAACGAATTCACGAGCGATGAGAGACTTTGCCAGTGATGTGAGTTCGCTCGCTTGAAGTGATCCCGGCGGTGCCTGTGCAAAAGAGAAGTCGCTTTGGCTGGCCATGCAAACAAGGCATGTAACAAGCAATGCAATTGGATTCTTCATGTTTTGGTCTTCTTCCACTGTGAAATGATAAAAACGCCGACGGCGAGAGTGAAGGCTACCCAACCGAATAACCAGGAACACAGCAGGCTCAATCGAATAACTGTCAGCGATCCGAGTGTCCAAATGGATTCTGCTTCGTGGAATTTCTCCAGAAGATCTTTTGCTGAAAGATGATTGGGTGACAACTCGACGTATTCCAAGATCTGTGGAAGCGGTGTGTAACCCGTTGTAACGAGCGTATCCTGGTCGGGGATTGAAACGACGAACATCGAATGCAGCGTGATGTAGGTGAACGAAAAGGCGGTCAACAGCAGCAAGGAAAATGCCATATGAACGCTGTACTTTTTTTGCGAGAGGCTTTGCCAGTCATACGATAAAAAGCAAAACATCAACCCAAGTCCGCACGCAATGCTGCCGCCAAACTTGCCAAGCCAGACATTCGGCCAATTTGGGCCAACCTGCAGCGCGAAATCTGCTAACGGTATCAACAAGAACAACTTCCCCATCCATGCAGATAGCGAAGTAAAGTCAGCAGCATAGCGTCTGAAATCAGATAGAGCATTGCTGGTGTTTGCCAACGATTCATCGGCTGTGGGCATGTAATTGAACCTTGAAAAAGCGACGTAAATTTGTGAGGTAGTCAACAGGGACGGGGGGGAACAGAGGTGTAGCGTTCGAAACGCCGTCAGTCTTTAGCTCGATCTATGCATTGGCTGCATGACTTTCCGATTCATAGGTCGATTCAATCATTTGTCGGTCTTCCTCAGTCATCGCCAACGTGGCGTGGTATTGGTCGGCTTCGGGTTCGATGGTGCATGGGCCGGCGGTGAAGGGGATGGTGTGTTGCTCGTCGTCTTGCAGGCTCTCGACAACGTCGATGATCTCCTGAATGGAGACCCGGAAGAATTCTTTCCGGAGGTTCACTCCGTTCACTCGGCGATCATGGAACGCGCGATGGAGAGCATTTTCTAAGGCCGGGGCGTTGGAGCTTTCCAGCATCATGTGAACGTCGAATGGGAAAGGAACCGAGGCGTCGCCCAGTTCCTTGATGCGGTCCATCGGTTCAAGACGCCTCGACATCCCGATCTTGAAGACTTGATCGCCGAAGCTGCCAATGTTGCTGATTACGTACACATGGCCTGACTTGGTTTGCTGTGCCATGGACATGGCTCGTTGGCCTTTCGATTCAGCTTCCTGGAGTCGACGTCGCAGCTCTTCCACCTCGGCCGAATGTTCGTCCTGTGTTTGAGCCAACGCATCCGCCAACGCTTTTTCGATCGCTTTGCGTTCCGCCGCGATCCGTTTCATCTCGCGTTCGAGTTCGCGTTCCGCTTTTTGTTCTTCTTTGATCTGTTCCCGGATTCGTGCTTGCTCGGCCCTTTGAACTTCTTTGCGAACCGCTTCCGCGTAATCCTCTTTTAACTCGGCTTTGACGGATTCATAAACCTCAGGGTTGACTGGGTATCCTTTCTTCCCACAGAACTCAACTGCTTTCTCGTACGTTTCGAGCTGCTTGTGGTAGTTGTTCGAATTGAGTTTGGACTTGATGCTTTTGCGAACTTCGGTGAGATACCTGGTCGCGATTGCAGCAGCGGCAGCTTCGTACGAGGCGATCTCGGCCTTGGCTTCGTCCATCGCTTCCGACACCCGGACTTGGACTGCCGACCATTCATCCGCCGCCCTTTCACGATCAGCCGCGGCGTCAGCGATGAGTTTGGCATGCTGTTCTTGAACCGCGGCCTTTTCGGAAGCGACGATTTGGTCAAAGTTGTTTTGGAATCCATGGCACTGCTGCACGAGCGTCGTCTGCTGACGATGCAATTGCTCGGCCGTTACCACCAACGACCGATAGGATTGACGTAGCTGGTTTGCTTTGGTGCCGTGGTCCAACCAATACGCAACACCCGCAATCCCAAGGGCGAAGGTGATCGCTGCAGTGATGAAAAGAGCGATGGTGATTCCGGAGAACGCCGCGCCGATGAACCCGATTGCGAGTGCCACAGCAGCAGCCAATGCGATCAGTTGCACCTTGGGTTGCATGAGCGGATTGCCGGAATCGACAAACTCAACCAACTCAGGTGTGAGCTCAGGGCGGACGTTGAGATAGTCGACGAACAGCACACGTGTCTTGCACTTCGGACAAATCTGCGGCTTGGCAAACTGGTGCTCTTCCGCTGTAACCTTCGCTTTGCACTCGGGGCAATAGCGGGTGACTTTTTGGGGTTCGTTCATGGTTTTGAACTCCCAGCTTGATCGCTTGGGGACGCTTGGTCGCTGGCGTAGCGGGTGAGGGCTTGCTGCAGCTCTTGGGCGACTTCGGTGCGGAGTGATTCGGGTTCGATGACTTCAGCGGCAGCGCCGAAGCTGAGGATGTAGCTTTTGATTTCAATCGTGCTGGTCAGCCTGACGCTGATGTCGAGACTGCCGCCGGGGCCGGGCGTCTCCGTTTGTGTGTCATTGATCTCGCGCTCGGCTGCGTAGCGGGCCGCGCTGCCTCGAAAGCGGATGCGGACGGTCACGGGATCGTTGCCCGCGATCACGGCGAAGGCACCTTCAAAATGCTTCGACAGACGGAAGTCGGCGGGGCGGACGAAGGGGAACTCGGTGACTTCGGCGGACTCCATCCGGTCGATCTTCCATGTTCGGATCTCGCCGTGATGACAGGAATGACCGACCACGTACATCGCGCCGTTGTGCTCGGCCAAGCCATAAGGATGGATGTCGTAGGTGACGGGCTCGGTCGAGCGGGCGGATCGGTAGGCGATCGATGTCGCGTTGCTTTCTTCGATCCCGAGCGTGATCGCGTCAATCACGTCGGCTTGGTCGCGGTAGTCGCCATACCCAGGCGAACGATGCAGCCAGGGAGAGATCCGCCCGAAGTATTCGCCGTGGTTGCCGCCCAGTGCGACTTGGATTTTTTCGAACGCGGACCGGGAGGCGTCGCCGATCACGGTGCCGTTGAAACCGCTTGTTCCAGGCCTGCACACCATCAACGAAAACGCTTCGTCGTACGTGAACCGGACTCGGCCGATCGATTCGCGAGACAAACTGTAGGTCTTGCGGCCGTTTCGGCAGACGTGTTCTTGAATCGCGATCCCCAGTTGCCGCAGGCCCTCGATGTCACGGCGGACGGTCTTTTCGCTGACACCGAGCGATCCGGCCAACGATTCAATGGTCACTGCGCCCCGCCCCAGTGTGATCAAACGCAGTAATTCTGGATGACGCTTCCGCTGCGTTCCCATACTCATCAATCGAAAACCTCGCCTTCCGCGGTTATGACGCGTTCGTCTGTGCCCACGCCGCGCTTCAAATTTCGCAACAGCGTGAGTTTAGCAAGTCATTGGCTGGCGGGGGGGTGGCCTGGACAACATGTGTCCAACCTGTTCGCAATTTTCGAAATTGAGCGAGATTCCCTGCGTAGTGGAGGTTGTTAAACCTCCTCGGTGATCGAGTCTTGGGACCTGGGTGGTTTTGGAGGATTCAGGGCGGGGGATCTTTAACAAGATCCACTACGTGGGCGGTGGCGTGGAGGGTGTGAAGGCTCCTGCGCAGAGGACCGTTGATAGGTTTGCACTGGGAGAGTTGTTAGACACCGTTTTGAGGCAGAGCGGTTTATTGTCCGATGGCGTAGAGGTATTCGTTACGTTGTTCGGACTCTCGGGATGCGTGACGCAACAACAACTTTCCGTCGGCGTACACAGGCGTGGCGAAGGAACTATCGCCGAGACGATTATTCGCTAGCTTTTCGAAACCATCGGCAGATGCCCGGTAGACCAACGTTTCACCACGTTCATTGGATGAGTAAATGCGGTCTCCGATCAGCAGCGGTGACGCGCTGTGAGGCCCCTTCATTCGTTGACGCCACATCTCGGTTCCGTCGGAAGCCCGCCAGCAATAGCCAACGCCGTTGTTCCCGACACCGTACAAATAGTCGCCGACCAACAACATGGACTGCTCGTAACACTTCACTTTGTTTCGCCAGATGATCTCCGGCTTGTTGCCTGAAACCGCGATCCCGAATGTCCCGGCATCGGGATACCCGCCACTGGCGAAAACCATCGATTCGTTCCAAACCGCCGTACCGCAAGTCGTGTCGCTCGTAGCCGGTACCGACCACAATTCCCGACCGGTCCCGGGATCATAAGAGGCCACCAGCGCACCGCCACTGATCACGATTTGCTGCTTGCCATCGACGTTGGCGAGAATCGGTGACGAGTAGCTCGCATAACGAGGCCGCCGTGCTCTCCACTTGGGCTCGCCGGTTGTTTTGTCGAACGCATACAAACCGCGATCATCGTTGTCGACATCCACCGCGACCACCAAAGAATCGTCGCTCAACAGCGGAGATGATCCGTAGCCAAACCAAAACTTGCTGCTGACCTGGTAAGGAGCGACCGTACGCTGCCACAGAATCTTCCCGTCGAGCGACACCGCACTCGCCTGGATCGTGTCGTTGACTTGAACCGCAACGTAGACCGCTTGCCCGTCGCTCGCTGGTGTCCCGGACGCACAGGTGTTCTTTTTGTGGAGGTATTTCGGGGGAACCACTTCCTCGTGCAATACTACCCGCCCCGACCTCTCGCCGTCCTCGAGATCGTATCGCAGCAACGAGATGGTCTTCGAATCCGATTCATGCGTCAGCACGAAAACATGCTCATCCACCACGATCGGCGAAGCATGCCCGCTGCCCGGGATCGGGCTTTTCCAAAGCACGTTTTGCGACGACGACCAAGTAACCGGAATCGAGTCGGCCGCCGATGCCGGAGCGTGGTTATCGAGCGTCGGCCCGCGCCAAACACGCCAATCCTCGGCACTCGAAAGTGGTGAGAGAACGACCAACAGCGACAGAGCGTACAGCAGACGATACATAAAACAGCGATCCAGCGGTTATGGAGGCAGGCCAGAGAGACGGAAAACCGGGGTTCAGTTGGTGACGATCCCCAACGAAACGTCTCGCATTCGAACGAATTTGAATTCGCGATAGGCTAGCAGATCAGGAAGACGTTGTTGTACCGATCGAACAGAATCTTCACGATCGAGCCAATTCGTGAAGTTTGTCCGGCGAGAGTGTAGTCAACCGGTGCGATGAACATCTCGATGCCGTTGAGCAAAGAGTTTAGGT
>NZ_ANOH01000004.1 GCF_000346505.1 Aporhodopirellula sallentina SM41 | reverse complement strand
CCTCGTCCACTACCCGAAAATCAAGTTGACATGAATTACTAGCCGACGCCGAGCCTGACGGCGTCGGTTCTCATAATGTATCACGAAACCGAGTCACGATTGCTTCATGACGTGCCCTCCGACGCGGATGTTCGCCCTCAATTTCACGTCTGGTGCGTTGCAGACCGCAGATCCGAATCGACGGTACCGACGCGCATATCCCTCACGCGATTCAACATCGCTCGGTAAATACCGGCAGCCACCTCACGGTGAATGTCGCTGGCCCTGGCTTGGCAACATGGGCGGCGTGAAGAACGCTACCGGGAGAAATCGACTGTCCCCCTTCCACGAAGACACAGATTTCCATGGAGACCGATCGATGAGAAGGGGCGGTACCGAGAGAGCGACCTCAGCGGCTGGTTTTGCTCGGCCCCCAAACCCAGCCGCCGGGTCACGTTACCCCAACAATTCTTATTATCGGAGAAAACGTGACTCGCGTGGATACGGGGAAGCACTCAATCGAGTGCCTAAATTTCCAAAATTTCGGCGGGGATCGGCAACGATCAGCTCGGGACGACTGCGCCGGCCTTTTCCATGTTCACTTCATCCGCCAACTGCTCATCGACCAACTGCACGTCGGCATCGTCGTCCGCGCCGGCGGCTTCATCGGCAGAACTGGGTTCGGCGGGCGTCTCGGCTGGCTCGGCGGGTGCTTGGTTTTCTCGCAGGTACTCGTTCTCCTCCCGCAGGTCGAGAATGGTTTGCCGAAGCTCGTTGAATTCCGTTGCGAGCGAATCCCAATAGTCGTCGTTGCGGAACTTCAGCCCACGACCGTCCGCACCGCTGGCGATGGCACGCATCTCGCGCCGCATGCTGTAGATCGGTCCCGCGACACGATTGGTGATCCGCAACATGTCGTAAACCATCAACGGCCCGAGAACCAGGAATCCGGGGACCCAGTAGATCGCCTCATCGGTCAACGAGAGGAAGATCTCCGACATCAAGATGCCGGGGTGGTGCATGGCTTGCGTGAAGAACTGGATGACGGTGAAGTAGGTCATGCACGCGGCGCCATAGAGCACTGCGCGAAAGATTAGACTTACCTGGACATCCTGTTCGACCAGCAATTGCTGGCGAATCGGGCGTGAGGACATGAGGGATCTCGATAGCGGTTTGGGGGCACAAACGGCGACATCTTCAATCGGCACTCAACGAGAGTGTCGTGCGAGGGAACGCTATGCGTTACCGATCGCTTCTGCTGAATTCAAAAAGCTCTCTTCTGCTGCTTGCGTCATCAAGGCGACACCGACCATACAAGTGACTGCAATCATCGCGACCATGACGGCATATTCGACCGCGGTCGTGCCGTCCTCTTCACGGAGTAGATTGCGAACGCCTTGGGCGAACGAGGTGCAACGACCGCGTGCGGAAGATGCGGGTTCACATCCGCTCGATTCGAGTGCGTGGCGGTGCGAGGTTTTCATTACGGCAGACATGATCGCATCATGGGCGCAAAGGAAGAAATGTTTCATACGATGAGCAAATAATCTTTCTACTCGAGCAAACCCTAGGTCAGGTCCCACGATAGAAACGCCTGAACAGCAAACCGTCTTTGCTAGGTTTTCCGAATACTCGTTGTAAAATCCGTTTGGTCCGATTGCTCCGGTTGTATCACTCGCAACGAAACGCTCACTATGAAACCGAATCCTTTCCGCTATCCTTTCGCGACTCACTGACGCCCTCGGAAATTCTCCGAGCCCCCATTGATCGGACAACGTTCTCTGCGGCTGAAGGGCCCCAAACGAGACGATCGGGACAAACTCAGTCGCCTCTTCCGACCGATCACACGCCGGCGAATCCGATCATGCCTTTTCGGGTACAGTCTTCGTCGGACCAACCATCACGCCGAGAGCCTCGACAAATTCACGCCCATGAGCGGATACCTGAACGAATTGACGATGCGATTGGCGGTCGGTGCATCGCTGCTGCCCGCAGAACTGCGATCTCGGCATGCACAGTGGCTACGAAAACAACAACGTGACGACGGTGGTTTCGCCGGACGCGAAGGCGACAGCGATCCCTACTACACCGCGTTCGCTTTGCGAGCCCTTTGGATCCTCGGTGAACTCGACGAGACCATCGGGCAAGCGTCCGCTCGCTTTCTCCGCCAGCGAATGACGCGGCGAGACAGCGTCATCGACCTGATCTCGCTGATTTTCGCGTCGGCGATTGTCGAAATGGCGACCGGCGTCGTGGTCATCTCCGACGACGACGCGGATTGGCGTCACAACGTCGCCGCGACGCTTTCGACGCTGCGATGTGACGATGGCGGTTTTGCCAAAACCCCCGAAGGCCGCGCCGGCAGCACTTACCAGACGTTTCTAACGGTGCTATGCCATGAACTCATGGATGTCCCCGTTGCCGACACGGAGTCGATCGCCAGGTTCCTGGAATCTCAACAACACGAGGACGGCGGGTATTTGGAGATCCGGGTAGCAAAACGAGCAGGCGTGAACCCGACCGCCGCAGCCATCGGCACTCTGAAAACGCTGGGCTTTCTCGATACCGGTGCGGAGCAGGATACCGCCGAGTTTGTCGCCGACATGCAGGGCGATGAGGGCGGCTTCACGGCCAACACACGCATCCCGTTTGCAGACCTGCTGAGCAGTTTCACGGCGTTAACGACGCTGGTCGATCTCGATCAAACCGACCTGGTTTCCGTACCGCGAGTGCAACGCTACGCCGAATCGATGCAGGCACCCGAGGGCGGGTTCGTCGGTTTCACGCTGGATCAGGTCTCCGACGTGGAATACACATTCTATGGCCTCGGCACTCTTTCTCTTTGCGCTGCACTGACCGCCGATTCCTGAACGCACCGACGCGTTCGCGATGAACAAAAGACAACTTTTGCTCTGGCAGAATCGAATTCGGCGATTGTATTCAATGATCGTGCCGATGGTGCCGATTAATCCGGATAGCGCGTTGATGCAATCGGCGCGGCATTGATTGATCAATCAGTCTGCGAAGCGTTCTACCGCAAGAGGCGGCATGCCATGATACTTTGGACCATAAAACTCATAAACAGCCTGCGCAAGGCGATTGCGGGACGGAAACATCCGTCGCAATTGGCCTGGGGCGTCGCATTTGGCGTGTTGTTAGGACTCATACCGCACGGCAACCTACTCGCCGTCGCGTTGGTGATGCTCGTCCTCACACTCCGCGTCAATCACGCGATGGTCGCGCTCGTCGGCATCGCCATCACGATGGTCGCGCCACGGATCGACCCCACGTTCGATTCCGTCGGCCGATGGCTCTTTGAATATCCGACGATCGCGGAAAACCTGGCGATCGCGTGGCAGTATCCGCTGATGCCGTGGACCGACCTGAACAACACCGTCGTCGCGGGTAGCTTCGCGATCGGATTGGCCGCGTTGGTACCGTTGTTCCTCATCACCTACCCCATCTTTCGAGCCTGGGCTCCGCTCGAGGATGAACTCGAGGAAGGTGTCTCGCTGCAGCGAATCAAACCGCGCGAAGATCAATCACGCATTCATGACGAAGAAGCCAGCGTCGCACGATTGGATGCTGCTCACGTCAAAACAACACGTCCTCACGTGAAACCATCGCGGCCGGTGGCACCACAGTCACCTCAACCGTCGGCGCCAACCACCGTCCAACCCCACACCGCGACTTCCGGACGCGTCTACGACGTCCGCCGAATCGACGAGGGTACACCTACCGACTCAGTGACTAAACCGGCTGAGCCCGCAACTCCCGCTCGCGAAACACGAGTCGCTATCGCTGCGTCAACCACGCCTGCGAAGAAGACCAAAGGCGAGTCCGGCACGGACACCTCAAACACACCTTCCAACACGACTTCTCCGGCCGCCGATCCGAAAGGTTCGGATGTCGATGACCAACAAAAGATTGACGAAGCGTTGAGTTATTTGCTTCGCCAATTGCGTGATTCCCAAGACAAGGATGCGGCATGATTCGTTGGCGTTTTTTATTGACACGAGTAATTATCGTTGTCGCAATTCTGATGATCCTCGCGTTGGGCCTCGGCCCGATGGCGACGTACATCACCGTGGCCGGGCTGGAAAGTTCCACCGGCGCACGTGCGGAAATCGGTTCGGCGAAAGTCGGCCTGTTTCCTCCGTCGATCCACTATGCCAACGTGCATGTGGCCGACCCGCGTGACGGCAAAGAGTTCCGCGACGCGTTCGTCGCCGACTCGGTCGACTTGGTCGTCGACGGTGACGCGTTCCTGCGTCGTCGCTGGGTCGTCCGCCAAGCTCGCATCGCGGGTTTGCAAATCGGTACGCAGCGTGACAACTCCGGGCATTACGAAGACGAAGTCGACGTGACTCCGGACGACAACAGTCCGTCGATGATCAGCAAGATGCTCTCGCAGTTCACAAACGGTCTAACCGACCGGGCGGAAGAGATCGGCGAGAACCTCGAAACGGTTCGCACCGGTGAAGAGATTCGCAATCGCTGGGAAGACGAGTACGCATACTTGTTGCAACAAGCTCGCGATCTCGAACAACGCGTCAAAACAATCCGCGACGCAGCCAAAGGAATCGACAACCCGCTCCGTGACTGGCCGGAACTGGAACGAACACTCGCCGAAGCACGCACGGCTCGTGAAGAACTGCTCGAAGTTCGAGCCAAGATCGATGCGTTGCCTGCCGAGATGCAAGCCGACCTGCGTCGTCTCGAACAGGCTCGCCAAGCTGACCTCGCGAAGGTCGACGCCTACGTGCCCGGCGACCTCAGCGAATCGAAAAACTTCGGCGTGGATTTGATCTCCGCTGAAATTCGTCGTTCGCTCACGCAGCTCCAAGGCTACCTCGACAACGGCCGTACGCTCGCCAACTACACCGTCGTCGCACCGGACACCGAACGCGTCCGCGGCGAAGATTTCGACTTCCTCGGTTCACGTCGTAAACCTGAAATGCTCATTCGTGAGTGCCAGGTGGACGGACTGATGCGAGCCGACGGCAAGACCTACGCCCTGACCGGTGTGGTCGAGAACATGACCCCGCAACCCGAATTGCTCGCCGACCCGACGCGTGCCCGCTTGTTGCTAGAAGGCCCCGAAACCGTTCAGGTCGATTATGTACGCGACCGCCGCCAAGGCGATTCGATCGATCGACTCACCTTACACTGGCCACAAATGCGAGTCGATCCGGTTCGCCTCGGTGATGGCAGTGACGTTGCCGTTGCGATCAGTGGCGGCCAACGCGAAGTTTGGGTTCAACTCAACAGCCAAGGCGAAGACGTAGAAGGTCGTTTGGTCAGCAAACAAATCGGCGTCAACATGCACCTCGCCGTGGACGGCGATGCGGCAAACTCGGCTGCGATTCTTTCGATGAATCAATCACTCGCCGATATCAACACGATCGAAGTGGATGCAACCTTCCGCGGCGATTGGCGTGACCTCGACCTTGATCTGAACACCAACCTCGGCAACGCGTTCAGCGACGCCGCTCGGGGTGCGATCGCCAAGCAACTCGAAGTCAGCAAAGCCAAACTGGCCGCCAAGGTTGAGTCGGTTCACCGCGAGCAAATGCTCAGCATGCGGGAATGGATGTCGAAGCAACAAACCGAGGCTCAAACCCTGCTCGCATCGGCTGACCGGTCGATCGAGGAAATGAGCCAGAAGGTGCTTTCGGAAGTCAACGATGCCGACAGCTACCTCGGCAAACTCCGAACCGCATTCGGCAAGAGCCTGCGTTAGAAGCGCGAGCCGAAAGCTCCGATAGAAAACAAAGAGCCGGTGCACGCGAAAACGTGAACCGGCTCTTTTCGTTTGACCACCCATGCAACTTCGCACGAAGAACACCCGTCGTGCCGTCGCCGACCCAAGTCCGGCTCAATTTTAGGGTAGTGAAAATCGCCGAGAGTTTCGGGAGGGCAAATGAATCGCCAAAAATCTCGGCGACGATTGCCACAGCACCTTTCACGGCTAGGTCGTAAAGGATCTTGTTAAAGATCCTCGTGCATCAGGACCTTTAACAAGATCCACTACCCGAAAACGGAGCTGATACAACCGACGAGGACATCTCCAAGAACCAAGTATCCGAAATCGCCAGACTTCGTAGCGTGCTAAGGCGTGATTTCGATCTCGTCTCTCAGACGAACGCCGTCATCGCCCGAACAGTCACTCACCATCACCTCAAAACGCCCCGGTTCGACCACCCACTCATTGTCACGATTGAGCATCTTGAGGTCACGCTTAGGCGTCAACGTGAAGCTGACCGTTTTGCTTTCGCCGGCCGACAATCCCACGCGTTCGAAACCACGCAAGACTTGCTCATACGGTGCTACCGAGGCAACAACGTCTTTGACATAGAGCTGCACGACAGCGTCCCCGTCACGGTCGCCCGTGTTAGTCACCTTGCACGTCACCTTGATTTCAGTGTCCGCGTTGGCCTTCGATGGCGAGATCTCCAGATCGCTGTACTCGAACGTCGTGTAGCTGAGTCCGTATCCGAAGTAGTAAAGCGGCCCGAGCACTCGGGTCGTTCCCCATCCGTTGGGATCGTGACGAGCTTCCTGTTTCGACCACGCGCCATTGCGGTGCGGAACCGCCAACGGGATCTGGCCGACAGTCTTCGGAAACGTGATCGGCAACTTGCCACCGGGGTTGTTTTCGCCGAAGAGAGTTTCGGCGACTGCCTGTCCAATTTTCTCGCCCCCGTGCCAGGAAACCAAGATTCCGTTGGCATGCTCTTGAATCCAGTTCACCGTCGCGGCCCGTCCGATCATCAGGACAACCACAACCGGCTTGCCGGTTTTGACCATCTCTTGGACGAGCAAGTCCTGATGCCCGGGCAAATTCAAATCGGTCCGCGAGCGAGACTCGCCCACGGTGTCGTCGTTGTCGCCCATCACACAAACAATCACGTCCGCTTGTTCGGCCGCCGCGATCGCTTCGTCGAGTTTTACCTGCTCTTGCTTGTTGGGCGGCTGAGGCAGAATGCCCGAACCAGGAAACGTCTCGTCGTAGTAGGCAACGCCTTCGGAGTGAATCACCTTGGCTTCGTCACCCACGAAACGCTTGATTCCTTGCAGAGGCGTCGTCACGTCGGACGTCCCCGGCCCGTAACGACTGATCATCGGAGACGCATCGTCAGCCGCAGGGCCAGTCACGAGCAGCGTTCCGCACTCATCGAGACTCAGCGGCAGGACCCCATCGTTCTTTAGCAGCACCATTGCCTCGCGAGCGGCACGCAGCGTCGTCGCTTCGTTCGCTTCGGTGTGGATTTTTCCTGGTGCCGCGTCGGGATCGACAAAAGGTTCATCGAACAGTCCGAGTTCAAACTTCACGCGCAGAACATCCGCGACGCGGGAGTTGATCGTCTCTTCGCTGATCCGACCGTCCGCGACGACCTTACGCAGTGGGATGACAAAGTCTTCTGCTTTCTTGAAATTCGTCCGAACGTTCAGCCCCGCGTTCACGGCCTGAGCAATCGCCTCTTCGAAATCGCTCGCCACTTCGTGCTGAGCATGCAGCCGCGAAACCGCGCCGCTGTCCGAAACCACATAACCTCGAAACCCATACGTGTCCCGCAGCAGCTCGGTCAGGAAGTACCCACTGCCCGTGACCGGCACGCCGTCGTAGGTGTTGTACGAACTCATTGCACCTTTCGGGTTCGCTTCCGTAAACACCTTCTCGAAAGGATGCAGCAAGATCTCGTGCATGTCACGAAACGGAACTTGCGGATCGGTCCGTGCACGTCCGTCACGGCCACCGTGGGGCGTGCTGTAGGCGGCAAAGTGCTTCACGGTCGACGCAACACCTTGCGACTGCAGACCGAGCGTTTGCTGCTTTCCGAGTTCACCGACGAGATAAGGGGACTCGCCATAACACTCGATCGTTCGTCCCCAACGCGGGTCACGGACCACATCGAGAATCGGCGAATAGATGTTCGTGTAACCAAGAGCCTTCGCCTCCGAACCGGTAATCTCACCGATCTGCCTTACGAGATCGCGGTCCCATGTCGCGCCGATGCCGAGTTGGCTTGGGAAGTTGCTCGCGAGGGTATGGCACAGACCACGAATTCCCTCGTTAGTGAAGTCGACCGGAATGCCCAACCGGGTTTCCTCGATAAACCATCGCTGGATCAGGTTCAGCAAATCAGCGTGCTCGGAATGGCCCGTCATGTCCATCACTTCGCGAACACCGTTTGCGTGTTCATCGATGTTGCCGATGCCGTCTTTCCACACCCGGTTCTTCCAATCTTCGGTCGGGTGCGTTGTCTTCAAGACGCGTTTGTGACCATAGATGGTTCCCATCTGAGCGGTCTTTTCATCCATGTTCATCCGGCCGATCAGGTCGGCAACCCGTTCGTCGACGGACAGTTCCGGGTTCTCATACGGATCCATCTCGCCGTTCTTGTTCCGATCGATCCATCCGTCGCGGTAGATTTCTTCAGCCGACAGAATGCCGCACAGCAACAGCACGCTCGCGATGGCGAGAGGCCACTTCAGGTTGTACATCGTAGGTTCTTTTTCAAAGGAATGGGTTGAGGGACAGTGACACAAAAGCGAACAGTTTCCGGGCGAAACCGGTTGTTAAACAGGTAGGAAAACCATCAAAAAACCTTCGTAAGTTGATCAACGACGGACGTTAGAGCGTTTTGCAATTTGACGTATCCAATCCCCGTCGCTGAACCGGCCCGAACTAACGCCACCGAAGTCTGCCGACAGCGGCTACATTGTCTCAGAAAGAGTTCTCATCCCCGGTCGTATCGTATTCGCCGCGGCGAATGCCGATCGGCTGATCAGTTTTCAAATGGGTTCTATTTCTGCTCGTTCATAAAGAACGCCTTTTCGACTTCAATCGCTTTGAGTTGTTTGGTTTGAACGGGTAACCACAGCGACACCGATGGCGTGTACGTGATCACCATGAGCGCCACAATCATCGCACCGAAAAACGGCAGCAGCGTCGGTGTGGCTTTCGCGATCGTGGTCTTCCCGACTCCGCATCCGATGAACAAACACGTCCCCACCGGCGGCGTGCAAAGTCCGATGCACAGGTTGGCGATCATCATGATTCCAAAATGAACCGGATGCATCCCGAGCGTCGTAACCACGGGCAAAAAGATCGGCGTGAAAATCAACACGGCCGGGGTCATGTCCATGAACGTCCCGACCAAGATCAACAGCAGGTTGATCATCAAAAGGATCACCAACGGGTTGTCCGACATGTCGAGCAACGCGGCGCTGACGGTTTGTGGGATGTTCGCCATCGTCATGATCCAACTCATGCCCGAACTCGCCCCAATCAGCAGCATCACCACCGCCGTCGTGATCCCCGACTCGAGCAGAATGTCCGGCAGCTCGCCGATCTTGATCTCACGATAGACCAGCACCGACAAAATGAATGAGTAAACGACCGCGATCGCGGCGGCCTCGGTCGCGGTAAACACCCCACCGAGAATCCCACCGATAACGATAAAGATCAGCAGCAACGTGAAAAAGGCACGCCGGAAAGTTGTAAAGCAGGCTAAGCAAACGACCGCGAGCAGACTGACGATCGCCAATGACACAACTAGGCTGATTTGCGGGGCCGCGATCGCGGTGGCTAGCATTCCGGCAATCACCAACGTCGCAACAATCGGTTTCCATTTTGCCATCTCGACGACTTCGCCGCGGTAACCCGAGAACACCGAGATCACACCGGCAACCAACATGATGCAGAGCCCGGACAGAACCCCGGGCAAAACACCGGCCATGAACATCGCGGCGATCGATACCGAACCGGCGGCGACCGAATAGACGATCATGATGTTGCTCGGCGGAATCATCAGACCGGTCGTGGCCGCGGTGGTCGTCACGGCGACGTTGAACTCTCGCGAATAGCCTTTCCGGTTCATCTCCGGAATCATGAACCCGCCTACCGAGGAAACCGCTGCGGCAGCCGATCCGGAGATCGAACCGAACAACATGCACGTCAGCGTATTGACGTATCCGAGTCCACCCGGCAAACGCCCCACCAACGTGGACGCAAAGTCGATCAAACGCCTCGCCAAACCGCCTTTGCCCATCAAGTGACCGGACAAGATGAAGAACGGAATCGCCAGAAGAGCGAAACTGTTCACACCGCTGACCATGCGCGATGCCAGCACCACAGACGGATCGGAACCCTCGGCGAGAATCGCAACGAAGCTCGCCAACGCGATCGCAACCGCGATCGGAACATTAAGAACGAGCATCACGCCAAAGGTGACAACCAGGATTATTGCAACGCTTCCCATCAATCCGCCTTCTGTGGTGCTTCGTCGTCGCCGCTGAACGTCTCGATTAAATGAGCGATCGTAAACAATGCCATGAAACAGCCCGCGATCGGGATGACCAAATAAACGTGCCCCATCTTCCACCCCAGGGCGGGAGTGGTTTGATCGAGCACGAGTGCGTCATAGACGACTCTCGCTCCTCCGATGACAAAAATCGTGATTGCGAAGAACAACACAACGAAATGAGTAAAGATGCGAAGACTCTTACGGACGCCCGTTTCGAACTTGCCGACAAAGTAGTCCACACCGAGGTGGCTCTTCGTATCGAACGCGACCGCGCCGCCCAGCAACGCGACCCAGATCAAAAGAAAGCGAGCGAGCTCTTCCGTCCAACTCGCTTGCTCACCGCCGATGTATCGCGTCATCACACCCCAAACCACATCGAGAACCAACAACGCCATCGCAGCGATCAACAGCCACTGCAGAACTTTGGTGAGGCCCTGGACGATTCTCTTGATGTGTTGATGCATTCGGTTTTGAGATGGGGAACGTGTCGAGCCGGTCGGGCTCACGAGTGCATTCTTCGCACTCCGTTTTCAGATTATGTAAGTTTGCGAGGGACTTCGATCACGGGACTTTGTGTTAGAACCAAAGCGTTAGAATCAATTCGATGCTCTCGATAGAAAAATTTAGCCGGCGGGCGTTTATCTCGATCGTCTCCAGGAAACCAATGTCAAGGAAACCAATGCCAAGGAAACCAATGCCAAGGAAACCAATGCCAAGGAAACCAATGCCGAGGAAATTACTGCCGAGGAAATTACGGCCAACGCCGAACGGCAGCCAAGGTCTTATGTCGATTCTTAGTTCACTTCACGGATTCGTTCGAGCCATGATTGGATTTCGGGATTTTCAACGCTGTCTAACATTGGCTGTACCTTTTTCGCAAACGCCGCAATGTCCACGTCATAGACCGTGACGCCTTCGTCTTTGGCTTTTTGTAAGGCGGCGATCGTTTCTTTCTGCCACAACTCGCGTTGAAACTCAGCCGATTCACTCGCGGCGGCCTGCAGCCATTCTTGTTGCTGCGCCGAAAGAGACTGCCACACCGGTAGGCTCATCAACAACATGTCAGGGATTCGCGAGTGACCGTCGAGCGAGAAATGTTTGCAGACTTCGTAGTGTTTGTTTGTCGAAAAACTCGGTAGATTGTTTTCGGCGCCGTCGACGGTGCCTTGGGCCAACGCCGAGTACAGTTCGCCCCATGCGATCGGCGTCGGTGCACCGCCCATCGCCTTGACCATCTCGATCGCCGTGAAGCTGTTCATCACCCGAATCTTTTTACCTTGCAGGTCTTCAGGGCTGCGGATGGGAGTTTTCTTCGTATAGAAATTTCGGCTTCCCGCATCGTAATAACAAAGCCCTCGGAGCAGCTTACCCTCGCCCTTGCGGAGCAATTCCTCACCGAGCGGTCCTTCGAGCACGTCCCAATAATGAGCTTCGTCACGGAATACATAAGGCAGACTAAAAACAGCCATCGAGGGAATGAAGTTTTCCAACGCCGCGGCGGAGGTTTTAGTCATCGCCAGGGAACCGTTTTGCAATTGTTCAATGCATTCGGTTTCGGCGCCTAACACGGCACTGGGGTAGATATCGATTGTCATCGATCCACCAGAGAGTTCCTCGAGACGCGTCTTCATATCCTCCATCGCCAAGTGGACCGGATGGTTGGTGTCCAGACCATGGGCGAGCTTGAGCACCATGGCAGACGAATTGGCATCACCGGGCGAACCGAATCGCAGGAACCCGGCGAACCCGACGGTCGCGACCAGAATTCCGATCAGCAATCCGGCGACAAAACTCGACCACGCTTTTGACATGACTCAACAATCGCGTTTCTAAACAACGAAGCAATACTTTTCTAACGGCTGACGCCGCATCTTGTAGTCTATGCGCTTCTGCGTCAAGTATTGGGCGCATTCTGCATGGTCGGTGCGACAAACTGGCAGGCAGGCTGAGTTCGCCAAAATGCGTCGCAGAGAGCGCGGCGAAGAATTCTCCCTAGGAGCATCACGAAGAAAGCCACTAAGAATGCGATGAAAAGAACGGCGGAGAATTGCCCTCAGAGATGTCGCCACATGAAAGATCGAGCTCAGAAAGATCGCCTCAGAGAGATCGAGCTCAGAACGAGCAACCGACGTGGCGTCTTACGCCGTTTTCGGCCGCAACAGCGTCACGCGACTCGGCAAGACCTCGATCTGCACCGGAAGACGGCCGGCGTAGTCACCGTCGACCTGATAGGGCACCCGCGACGGCGCCGACCACGTGACCTGACGGACGCGCCGCCGGGTGACGTCACGGTGCAAAAGGTGCCACCCAAGCTTTATTCGGGTCAGATAATGCAAACCGTTCCATAGATAACCGCGACGCATCGCGATCAGATCGAGCAACCCGTCGTTGGGCGACGCGTCCGGTTCGATTCCTAAACCGCCGGCGTAACGAGGGATGTTGAACGCCATCATCCAACATGCGTCCACCGTGGTCTCAATATCGCCCGATGTCGCTGCAATCGGCTGGTCACCAAGGCCATCGCTTTCGCCACTATCACCCCGGCCGCCGCATGTTTCGCGCTCGCTATCGCTGGACCGGTCCGCCGCGTCCCCGACCATGCGTTCCACCGAACGGATGACTGGATACGAGTACCGTGAGATCGCACGCAGAATCGGCTTCGCGTAACTCCACCGTCGAATGTGCCCGCGACGGGTGAGGTGCATGCCGCGAACGACCTCGGCATCCATCCCTGCCGTCACCATGACCAAGAACAATCGCCCGTTGGCGAGCCCCGCGTCCATTCGAAATCGCTCGCCATGCAGGATCGTCTCCGCGACGTCGACGGCCATCGGAGAGAAACCCCAATGACGGGCGAGCAAGTTTTCGGTCCCCATTGGCATCGGGACGATCGCGAAATCTTGAGGCAGGTTCTGCGCGACCAACGCGATCGTGCCATCACCGCCTGCGGCGACCACTGCAAAGTGATCGGGTGTGACCTCGGGATCGTCAACGCGTTTCTGCAACGCCTCGATGCTGTGCGTGACGTGGCAATCGACGTCGTTCTCGCGCAGCAGGCTCACCAATCGATCGATTTGATTTCGCCCCGCGCCGCTGCCGGCCTTCGGGGATGCAGCGATCCAAACCTCGCGGATTTTGCAATCGGAGCGTTGGAGATCAGGTGATCGTTTGCTTGAGGTCGACACGGGCTCGGTGGGGTCTGAGGAGCCACGGGCCTCAGAACTGAAGTTGCAGTCCGAGGCTGAGGCCTTGAGCGTAGTAGTCACTTTCAACGAACCTGAATTCAGGACGCTGTGATCCAGTCAGTGGCGTGACCGGCGGGGCCAACAGATCTGGATTAACGTCAGTATCGATCTGGTCACCAGGACGAACAACCGCCGGTAGGTACACCAGCGTATAACCCGCCGTCGCGTGCATCCAATCAAAAATACGAACACCGAGAGTCAGTCCGATCTCTGGGATCAACGTCAACTCATCGCGTTCGTAGGTACCCGAATTGTATTGCTGGGCGAGTAGACCGCCCGGGTAGTTTTCCGTCAAACCGAATTCGGTGATCGCGGTTTGTCCATTAATGTAAACCTTTTGCGTGTTCTGCCCGACCGCGACACGCAGCAGCGACTCGAGCCAAACCCGTTTCAGGTTCGCTTGGTACGCGACACCCAACTGCAACCCGTTGAATTCATTCCGGGTCGAAAACCGATCGCTCAATTCAACCGTTCCGGGTGCGGCCACATCGAGCGATTCGAGCGTTTCGGAAAACGAGAGCCCTTCTTCCAGTCGAACGTGCCGGTAGCCGACGATCCAGTCGACACGATCCGTATTCCGGCAAGCGACACAATTCCCGCCGCAGGTAGGACACAACGAGGCTCGTCCCGCGATTAAAAACGAACGCAGGTCCGAGTCCGATCGGATCGCGAGACTGCCGTCAACCAACCCCGGGTAGTCGATCAACTGCGACGTCTGTTGGTCGGCGTTGGTGTCATAAAAAGGACGAGCGAGAATCTCACGACCGGTGCCGCCGGAAAATCCGTCGTCTTGCTCAGCAAGCGAGAAGTACTCCGACTCGATGCCAAACGCCGCGGTCGGTGTCAGGTAGAAACCGCCTTTGATCCGCAACCCTGGAGTCGAACCGTCATTGATCTTCCCGCCGCCAAAGAGAACTGTCGTGTTATCGAACCCGAGCACGCCAGCTTCCGCTTGCGCCGTTCCGTCAGGACTGGTCGTCGCTAACGCCGGGGTTTGCATCCCCTCAGTCCACCAGTGCAAATACTCGCCACGAATCCATAGACGATTGGCCGGCTCCACACCGAGCAAAGTCCCTACCGCGGGAATGCCGGTGTACGAATTCGTGCTCCCCGCCGTCAGCCACGTCGGAGGCGATGTGAAAATGTTCGTCGTCGGGAAACCGTAAGACGATCCCGAAGGTGCATAGCCAGTGGTCGCGTACGGATCGACGTCCGATTGAGCAAACGCCGTGTTTGGCGTCCCGCAAAAGCAAAGGCAAGCCGCAATGGCCAAACTACCGTGAACAACGGAACAGGCGACGGAACGATAGATGGATTGTGGTTGAAGCACCGGCACGTATCTTTCGAGTGGTTCTGGCAAAAATCGCTCAAGATTCTCGCTACTGCTGCCGCAGCATTCGTTTTTTAAGCCTCCGGTGTCAAGATCAGTCATGCCGCGGAACGGAGACAACACCCCGCAGCCCAGCGTGACACGATTACGAGCGATCTCAGCGAAACCTTCGCCGACGCTAGCCGACGAGGTTGTGTCTTCGATGGATTCTCACCCCTTTCTTCCCCAACTCGCCAACAACGAAACAGATCCCACCCAAAGCAAACGTCGCATTGCTCATTCCGCAACTCTGCTTAGGATGATGTCCTTGTTTTGTGCCAATCCGCGATCGACACGCGCAATTCCCGCACACGACCATGCGGTATCACGAAAGCGATATCGTCCCCACCTCAGCCCCGCCCGTATTCCCTCCCTCATTGCGTGCCCGGCAGCGTCCTACCAAGACGCTCGATCGCTCGCATCCCTCCGTCCCAACTGAGAGCCCAGATGACTGATAGGTTGCTCTACTTTCGTCGCCTGTTTCTTTTGGCATGTTTCATTGCGATTGGATCCAGCGCGTCAAATTTGATCGATTCAGCGAACACAGGCCAAGCCGCTGCCGCTGAAATCTATATGAGCCCGGACGGTGACGACCAAAACGCGGGAACCAAGAACGCGCCGCTAAAATCACTCGCCGCTGCCGCCGACGCGGTGCTCGCCTGCCAACCCGGCCCCGGGCAACAGCCGATCACGGTATGGATTTCCGGGGGACGCTACGCCACGACCGACACAGTCACATTTGACAAACGGTTCGCCGGGACACGTGAAAACCCGATTACCTTTCGCGCCGTCGAAGGTGAAGTTCCAGTGTTCGATTCCGGAATCAGCGTATCACTCGAGAACGCCAGTCCCGCCGAGTCGCCCGACGTGATCGCGCTACTGCCCGCCTCGCAATCCAACCAGGTTTTCTCGCAACCGATTTCCAGCAATGCACTTCGCAGCGCACTCCGAGCGGACTCGGCAAGTTGCAGTGTCGATGGTCATTTCATGAAACGGGCTCGTTATCCGAATGTTGGTTTTGGTTACGTCGACAAAATTATCGACAAGGGAGCCGAATATGCTCACGGACGCACTCCGGGGAATCCGCCCAAATGGTCGATTGACGATCCGATCGGCGGACGGTTCACGGTTCGAAACAAAGACGTCTCCGCATGGCAACGCGAATTGCAAAACGGTGGCGAGGCGAAAGTTTCCGGATACCTGGCATACGATTGGTACCGCGAGACGCATCCGGTCGCGTCGGTGGAGAACGGTCAAGTCCGACTCGCCGACTACGCCCGCTACGGTGTGATCAATAAATCGAAGGTGCCCCGCCGGTTCATCATCAGCAATCTATTGTGCGAACTCGATGCCCCCGGTGAGTTCTTTTTCGACGAGCGAGAAAGCGTCTTCTATTTCATCCCGGGTAAAGAACTGCACGCGGGCTCCATCCTGAGCGTACACGGTGGACCGGGCCCATTCCGAGTCGATGGTGCCGCGTTCGTTGCCATCGAAAACATTGTCGTCGAAGGAGTCGGTAAGGGATCGGCGGCGGTTGAGATCGCGTCGGGCACCAATGTTGTGCTCGCCGGTTGTACGATCCGCAACTCGTCACGACCGGGCGTTGTGATCAACGGAGGCGAACGTTGTGGTTTGCGTTCGTGCGATATCTATGACGTGGTCAATCACCTGACGCTCGGTGGCGGGGATGTACGAAAACTCAAGCCGGGGAAGAACTTCGCGATCAATTGCCACTTCACTCAGGTCAACGCGAGCGATTATTACGGCGCGGTGCGGTTGCGAGGTGTTGGCAATGTTTTCCGCCACAACCTCTTGCACAACGCCCCCGGGCAACTGATGACGTTTGGCGATTGCGACCAACTGATCGAACGCAACGAGTTTTTCAACATCGGTTACGAGGAAGGCGACGGTGGCGCGATCTATTCTGGTGCGGCAATGTGGAGTTGGGGAAACGTCATCCGGCACAACTTCATCCATCACTTGATGTGCATCCCGCAATTGCATCCGCGAGGCGGGATCTATCCGGACGATTTGGACCAAGGTGAAACGATCGAGGAAAACGTCTTCTACAAAGCCGCTCATCGCGCCGTGTTGATCAACGGTGGTGCCGGGCATCACGTCAACCGAAACCTGTTCCTCGAAGGCTATATCGGGATCTACAACACGCAAACGGCCGCCAAAGTTCTCTACAAGAAGATGTCGCAGTTCGAATCGGGCAAACTCAAACGCGGCGACAAAGCGGACTATTTGTACCGGCTCGAGAAAGCGATCGGGCCGGAGGGATGGAACAACGAACCGTGGGCGAGCCGCTTCCCGCTGTTCCGAAAGATCATGAACCAAGAAGAGATGCGGTACTACCCGATCGAATGCGAGTTCGTGGGCAACCGATTCGCAAACAACTTCCGCAACATTGAGTACCGCGTTGCCGGAGGCGAGAAAGGCGTGAAGGACGTTGACGACGTTTCTTTCATTCGGTCGGCAGACAACCGCGAAATCAGCATGAAATTGTTTCGTGACCCCAATTCGCTCGACTTCCGATACGTCGAGGGAATACGCACCGCCCGCCTGCCGTCGATCCCGTTCGAACAAATCGGCTTGATCCGCGACCCGCAGTATCGACCGACCGTCCCCAACAAAAAGAAATATCGCGTCGCGGTGAAACAACACTTCGCCGACAGAGCGTCCTACGATCCTAAGGCCGTTTACGATCCCAAGACCATCAATGACCAGTTGTATTTCAACACCGGGAAACTCTTGTCCGATCTAGGCGGATTGATTCATACGAAGTCGTCGGATGATTGAAAAGGATCGGAGACCAAATCAGCCGATCGGCGTTAGCCGCGGTTGCAGCGTGAAAACCGGTGCTAACGCACGTCGGTTGATTCTGGCGTGACGTTGTTGCGGGCGATTGGTAGGCCGGACCTAGCGAAGCGACGTTCCGGCATTCCAAGCGACTGCCGGATACGCGTCGCAGAGCCTCCTTCATCCGGCCTACTCGGAAATCTATTAGCCGATCGGCGTTAGCCGCGGTTGTTGCGCGATAACC
>NZ_ANOH01000003.1 GCF_000346505.1 Aporhodopirellula sallentina SM41 | reverse complement strand
TTATACTCGAAACGACACATCAACGATTGGCTTCCACGTGGATTCATCGTCGTTCATTCGAGTGCACCGGGCACGGGCCTGTCTCAAGGTTGTCCCACCGTCGGTGATGATTCAGAAGCCCTCGCCCCCAAAGCTGTGATTGATTGGTTGTGCGGACGCGGCAAAGGATTTACCGAGCCTGTGGGCGGTGAACCTGTCGAAGCCTACTGGTCATCAGGCAAGGTCGGCATGACCGGCACCAGCTACAACGGCACGATCCCACTCGCCGCGGCAACGACCGGAGTGGAAGGTTTGGAAGTGATCATTCCTGTGGCACCCAACACCTCGTACTACCACTACTACCGATCCAATGGGCTGGTCCGTCATCCCGGCGGATACCTCGGTGAAGACATTGATATCCTGTACGACTTCATCCACAGCGGTGGCAACGAAGAGACTCAGGCCTATTGCGATTGCCACGTGCGCGACGAATTGATGATAGCCAATCAAGATCGTGCGACCGGCGACTACAACGACTTCTGGCAGTCTCGCGATTACCTGCATCGGGTCGGTGGCGTCAAAGCGGCAGTGTTGATGGCGCACGCGTTCAACGATTGGAACGTTGTTCCCGAGCACAGCATTCGCATCTACCAGGCTCTGAAGAAAAACGGCGTTCAAACGCAACTGTTCATGCATCAAGGCGGCCACGGCGGCCCGCCTCCGATCAGCATGATGAACCGATGGTTCACTCACTATCTGTATGGTGAAGACAACGGAGTTGAAAACGATTCGAAGTCTTGGATTGTTCGAGAAGGTGACGAACGAACCAACCCAACGGAATACCCTGAATACCCACACCCATGGGCAAAAGACGTTGTGGTCTACCCCGTGTCCGGTGCTCCGCAAAAAGGTGGCTTGCAACTGACACCGATCGACGAACCTAGCACGGAAACTCTCGTCGATAACTTTTCATTCTCCGGTGAAGCACTCGCACAGGCCGAATACACCGAACATCGACTGATCTATGCCACGCCTGAGTTGAGTGAAGCGGTTCATCTCTCGGGGACCCCACGAGTCAAACTGCGGATCGCTTGCGATCGTCCTGCTGCGAACCTGAGCGTCTGGTTGGTCTCACTGCCTTGGAACACAAACAAGCACTCCAAGATTACCGACAACATCATCACCCGCGGGTGGGCCGACCCGCAAAACATCGAATCGATGCGAGAGAGCAAACCGTTGGTTCCGGGCGAGTTCTATGATGTGGAGTTCGACCTCCAACCCGACGATCAAGTGATCCCCAAAGGACAGCAGATCGCACTCATGGTCTTTTCGAGCGATCGCGACTACACGCTGCATCCAACCCCAGGCACGAAGCTCACATTGGACCTCCAACAAACGCAGCTCACCCTGCCGGTGGTCGGAGGAACGATGAAATTCAAACCGGAAGACTGATTTTCGTCGTCATCGGTTGAATGCATGACCGTGGCGTTGTCGTTGCAAGGAACGTCGCTGCAACTACCTCAACGTTCAACGACCTTAGCCCGGCACTCTACCACGTAGTCACTTCGACATGATTGCGATCGACATCCCGTAGTACCAGGAATCGGCGTCGCGGCCTTCGGTGGTAACAAGATACCTTCCGAAGCCGCTGATTCGGACTCTCGGTGTCCACCAAAAGTGGATGCCGGTTTCAGGGTAGATCGCCATCAGTGCGCCGTCGAATGATTCCTCTTCCTCGCCCCACTCATCAACGTCACCGTCGTCATCATTGTCGCGGTTGTCGTCATCGGCGGGTTCGGATTTGCTCGACGCTCCTGCGAATAGGCCCCAACCAACAAACGGGGCGAGTCTGGTAGGCGTTTGAAAACGCATTCCTAATTCACCACCGAGAAAGTAATCGTCTTCGTTCGCAGCAGCGATGAACCCCATCCGATTGGCCATGAAGGAAGTCCCATACCCGGCATAGCCCAACTCGAGACTTCCCATCGGGTTGGACGATTGACCGAATGCCGTTAAGCCACCGGATAAATAGGCACCTGACGAGTCTTTGAGGAAACGTGCGTCGGCAGCCTGTTTGATCTTGCCCGGCACATTGGTCTTCTCTGCTCCGACAGAATACTTTTCGGCGTATTCGGGATCATCCATCGCCCAGCGTGACTTGGTCAGGCCCGACGGTAGCTGTGCTTGCGCGGGCGTCGCCGAAAAACCGATCGCAACTACGATAACCCACCAAAACAATCTGCTCACTCCACCCGAGCGGTGCGTTTCACGGCGAGAGCGTAGTAGCGTTATCACTTAGAACTTCCATCCTGCTTGGAAAAACAGGGCATCGTCCAAATCGATTTCGACGTCCTGACGTTCATACTCGATGCTTCGATTGAATGCGTATCCACCTTCAACGAGTAGCCCTCGGTTCCCTTTGCGGAGCACTTCATAGCCGAACAACAGTCGCAGATCGCCGATTGTCAATTCATCATGAGATCCGTCATCTCGAGACACCGCCCAGGTATTCCCACCGAGTTGTCCTCCGATGAACGCCCAAGCTTCAGCAACCCCGCCGTCTTTCCACAATCGATAGCTGAGCCTCGGACGCGGCATCGTCAGATCGAGTTTGCACCATGGCCTCGGCGTCCACGTTGCCCCGACGACAGGCAAAACGCTCAGGTCGGAGCGATCGAAATACACTGCTCCTAGAGCCACATTCCAACGTGGTGAGATCTGCCAATTGACCATCCCAAGCCCGAACAAACGAAACGCGTTTTCACCGGTGCTGAAGTCACTGCGCACCGAAGGCGTCAACAACACCGTCGTTGAGCAACGCTCGGACCATTCCTTTCGCTGCAGCAAAGTCACCCCAGTGCTGTAAAGCGTCTCCGGGACATCAATCTCGGTCGGGCCGTCTACGAAATCGAACCGAAAGAAGGGGCTCACTGCGAGAATGTTCTTCAAACTGCCCAGCGGCACACCGACAGAAATACGCGACTCGAAGAACGTTTGATTCAAACCACCGGCACGATCCCCGAGGCCGAAAACATGCCCCGCAGAAACCTCGCTTCCCTGGTAGAACCCTCTCCGAAACCGCTCCACGGGAACCTCGAGCGACAGTCTCGGAATTGCCGCGGCGTACTCGTCCTCGACAATCATCTCTCCGGGGCCATACCAATCCAATCCGTCATTGCCGGACGAATTGACTGTCACCTGTTGAGCATGAACGCGTGAAACATCGCTCGGTGAAACTGCAAGTGCCACAAACGCAAAGTACGAAGCGATCGCGCAGCACCGAAACGAAGCAAATATGCCCGTTTCGTTTTTCGATAATTGCTGCACAATCATTCATCCCGGTTTGCGTCTTAGCAAACCGCAACGGTTCATCGCAATTGATCAGAACGAAGAGAACGATACCCCGGGCAACGACTCAGCAGACGACCTGATTTCGACCATTGTGTTTGGCCTCATAAAGTCGCTCGTCGGCCACCTTGAGCAGCTCAGCCGGCTTCATCGCTTGCTCGCCGTCGTAGCACGCAACTCCGAAACTGGCCGAAATTGCGAGCGGTCCGACTGCGGTGTCGAACGGTTCTTCCGCGATCGCGGACCGACAACGTTCGGCGATTTCAAGGGCTTCGTCACGATCGGTCGATGCGAGCAGCAGCGAAAACTCTTCGCCGCCGTAGCGAGCCAAGAGGTCATCCTCACGACACGTTTCCAGCAATCGCCTGCCGAACTCACGCAAGACTTCGTCGCCCACCAAATGCCCGTGCGTGTCGTTGACGCTCTTGAAAAAATCAATATCCATCATCACAACGGCGAGTGTTTGAGAACGCCGCAGAGATCGCGCCATCTCACGCTGCATCGACTCGAGCAAATACCGCTTGTTCATCGTCCCGGTCAACGCGTCGCGGGTCAACGACAGATAAACTGTCTCGTAATACTGTGATTCGACACTGCCCGCAGATAGATATTTGAAAATAAAACTGCCGATCGAGATAATGTCGTTCGAACGGAGCAACTGTTGCCCGTTGATCGGTGTCCCGTTGAGAAGCGTTCCGTTCGTACTTCCCAAATCATGGAGAGTATACCCTTTGCCCGCCGGAACCAATTCCACATGCCGGCGCGACACGCTGACGTCATCCAGTATCAAATCACACACGATGTCTCGGCCAATCGTCAGCGACCCTTGTTCTAACAGTAACATTCCGTCGATCACGTCAACGGGGTAGATCTGCACCAGACACGATTCGTTCCCAACCGCATCGTCAGGAGTTCGAAAATCCTGTCGGTGCATGGTGGCTTCCGCTTCCGATTCGACCATCAAATGTCGAGGCGGGGGAACCGTCGGATGAACGTTGGTGTTGATAAGATCGGGCATGAATAGTTCGCAACGAGATGGTCAGGTCTGCAGACTCGCGCAGAACGAGTCGAATTGCTGAAAACTAGGTCACATTAGGTGCCGCGCAACTCGAACGTTATCAAAGTGATCTCGGATCAAACGCCTCGAGTTCAAAGCATCCAAAAATGATGGTTGTAACGTTTTTATAGAAACACAGACCGGATTAATTATTCCTCTGCGTTTTCGTTCGCGATCAGTTCCCGCAGACTTCTCTCGGCGTCCACCAACTGCCGTCGGTAGTGATCGTCAACGTTCGCCATGGACCTGACTTGGTTCAATTCCTCAATCGCGTTGCGGTATTCAGAGCGAGCCTGCCGCGTGTTCTGCGTGCGCGCCAATGCATCGGCCATCTGCAGCCTCGCTTGGGCGAGGGTTTGCCGCGTATCAATCCGGTGTGGTGCCGCAGCGATCTGTTCATTCAGGCGATCCAACAACTGTTTCCAAACTTGAACAGCTTCCTCGTGACGTCCGGCACTTTGTAGTTTGACAGCCTGATCGACAGCGATCGTCGTGACGAGACGTTCGTCGCCTAGGCTTCCACGCACCCTTCTCAACCAGTCCGCCCATCGATAGGCGGCCTCAAGATGTCCGATGGAGTCTGAATGATCCATGCCTGTCCCATGAACACGCACAATCGTGAAATGCAGTCGAGCGAGCGAGGAAACAAGGTCGAACACGCGAGGTGGAAAGCGTTGTTCCCCCATCGCGTTCGTGGATTTCAAACCATAGCCGTCCAACAACGCCGCAACGCCATGCCGGTGTCTGTCGAACGCATCGAGTTCGATTGCCCAATTGGCTCCGCTATCAACCAGACGTTCCCCAATCCAGATATTGGCTCTTTGCAACGTTCGTTCCTCCACGGAGTCTTGATCGATATCAGCGATCTCGTCCAACGCCTCGAGCGTCGCCCTCGCGGATTCATAGTGCGTTTGTGCCGGTCGGTGAGTTCCGCTCAATCGATACAGGTCGCCGATCCGCAGATGCAGTTTGGAACGTTCGACGCATCGTCGACACAGCATGATCGCAGATACGTTTGCATCACTCCAATGTGATAACTCGTTCTCTTCACGCTCCAGAAGAGCTTCGTAGTGTTCGATCGCTTGCGTGATCAATTGATTGCGAATCGGCGTCAAGACCGGGTAGAACTCCATCGAACCGGTCAGATCGATGAGCCAACCGTCTGCTGCCACACGGCTCTCTCCGAGCAATTGCAACGACTCATGATGAGCCGTCTCTGTTGCGAGCCGAGCGGCGCGTTCTTCGTCGTGTGCCTGGTGAATGAAATACCCAAAGATGGTCGCCGCAACTAGCAACAGCAACGTGGTCGCGGCGATGCAAAGTGCGATCGTTCGGTGCCGCCGACACCAACGGCTCGCGAGATCCAACCAATTCTCGTGATCGGCGTGGACTGCGTCTCCGGCGAGATAGCGATGGACATCTTCCGCCAACGATTCGGCGGTTTCGTATCGATCAGTCGGCGACAGCGCCATCGCTTTCTCGCAAATCGCAGACAACGCGCGAGGCACATCACGTCGCACCTGTTTTGCAGGCACCCATTCACCCGTTCGTACCCGTTTCAGCACGGTATCAACATCGAGGCCTTTGAACGGATGCCGTCCTACTAAAATCTCATACAGCATCACCCCGAGCGAATAGACATCGGATGTCTGCGTCAGCGAATCGGTGTTTCCCAACGCTTGCTCGGGGGACATATATGCAGGTGTCCCAATGATTGAACCTGCTGATGTGTGGTCCGATTGCGAATCATCGAATGCTTCGTCGGCACAGTGTGTTGCTCGATCCAATTCGCACTCAATCGCTGTCTCATCACGAACGGTAGAATCGTCGCGGAGACGCTTTGCCAACCCCCAGTCGACGATGATCGTTTCGCCAAACGCGCCAACCATCACGTTGGCAGGTTTGAGGTCTCGATGCAGAACACCTCGGTTGTGGGCATAGGCCACCGCATTGCAAATATCGATGAAACGTTCGAGCAATGGCAGAATCGCCTCGGACAATTGTTGATGCCCATGATCCTGATGCGCCGTGAGACTGTGATCGAGTTCAGCGTCTCCAGTGGTCGCCGAATGGCTCCGTTGAGATTCATGTACTTGGCGGATCAAGTAATGAAACGGTTTCCCATCGAGAAGTTTCATCACGTAATACGCGTTCCCGTTATCGTCCTCACTCAGCTCGTGAACCGGAACGATCCCGGGATGTTGCAGTTGGCTGGTGACGACGGCTTCATGCAAGAACCGACCACGCACTCCGTCCGACGGGTTGGCTGGCCCACTGATTCGCTTGATCGCAACGGGACGTTGGAGGTGACCGTCGATGGCACTTTGAACAACCCCCCATCCTCCTCGTCCGAGTTCGCCAACAACTTGATACCGAGATGCAGAGTCTCGCGGCAGTTCCTCCGGTGAACCTTCCGAAGAGGTCGAGGGTTTTGAGGTTGTTGCAATCTCGCTGGATCGCTGTCGGCGAACTGCCCGAGCACTGGATCGTCCTTTCCGCCGTGACCTTTTCGATTCACTCGACTGATCTTCTGACAATGGACCGACAACACGCGTATGCTCTGACGACGACGAGTTGGCTTGATCGTGTGACATAACCGAATGAGGCGTTTTTCGATGGGGGTGACTCAGCGCGCAGCAGCCAGCGCGGTTCTTGGCAACTAAAACTAGGTTGCCGCTGAAGTGCGCGCCGGGTCGAATCTGTCATTTTGGCCCCCTCACAACCCGTGCGATCGAAGCGGCCGCGACGAACGTTCCAACCAGAACCTCCGATCCAAACACCGACGACCACGACTGCAGCGTGACGTTTGCTTGCGACGCCCGGCGATTTGGCTTGTAATGCCGCTTCTGAAACTCATTCATTTGCCCCTCTCTATCCAACCCCTCTCTATTCAACCGGACCTCCACATGAATTCTTCGAATCGCCCCATTGCTTTGGTTACCGGAGCAGCCACCGGAGTGGGAAAAGCCTGCGCGATTCAGTTCGCAAAGCTCGGATATGGCGTCATCGTGAACTATTCGCGCAGCGAAGCCGAGGCAAAACAAACGGCGAAAGAAATCGAATCACTCAACATCCCTTTGATGTTGTGTCAAGCCGATGTTTCGGACGAAAAACAAGTCCTGTCGATGTTAAACCAGATCGAAAATGAACATGGTCGCCTCGACTGTTTGGTCAACAATGCGGCTACCACCGAGTTCATTGAACACGCAAATCTTGAGGCGATGAATGAAGATGCCTGGGACCGGATATTAGGCGTCAATCTTAAAGGGCCTTGGTTCGTTACCCGAGCCGCCGCGAAATTGCTGGCCGACGGTGAGGGTGGCAGTGTCGTCAACGTCAGCTCAGTCGCCGGCTTCACCGGTGCCGGTTCGTGCATCGCCTACTGCGCCAGCAAAGGGGGCCTCAATACGATGACCAAATCGCTCGCCCGGGCCCTCGGTCCGAAAATCCGAGTGAATGCGGTTTGCCCAGGGCCGATCGACAGCAGATGGATTCGCGAGGGAAACCCGAACTGGGATCTCGACGAAATGGTTGCCAACTATCCCATACCGCAACCATCGCAACCGGATGACATTGCCGACGCGGTCCTGTTCTTTGCAACAGGCACCAAACTTACCACCGGCCAACTGCTCGCGGTTGACGGGGGCCAAATGCTGACGTGACTCGCCCGTAGATAGACGCCCTTCTCTCCATTCTCCTCACTGCTATTGGTCACGATGAAACGCAAACTTCAAATCACCCCAAAATTCAATTTACTCCTGGTGCTTTTTTCAGCCGCATACGGCATCTTCCGATTTGCTTTATCGGATGCGGCGGCGGACGTTCCACTGCAAGGAATCATTCTCACATCGTTACTAGATTTCGTCCGCTTCGTTATTGTGATGTTTGTGACGAGTTGGTTTGCAAGGGAGATTTGGAATCGACTCATCGCGGATATCTTCGACGTACGCATGGTCGCATATCAAGAAGCGATCACGTTTGTCGTTGCTCTGAGTTTATTCACGTCTTGATACGGACCGTCCGACGAAAACGCCGCAGCCGAGTCGACTGCGGCATTCCCGTGAACTTGGAATCGATCCGAAAACTCATCAGCCGATCGGCGTTAGCCGCGGTACGCAGATAGGCACTTCCTATCTCGGTCTGTCGACTCGGCAACGAGAACGCCAAAGACCGAATCATTCGCTCAGTCGGAAATCGAAAGTAGTGCCGTGGGTGTTCCGGTGCAGTCGAATTTTCCGGCCACGCTTTGGTCGCGAAGTGAAATCACCCAAATGCTCGAGTCACCGGGATTCGTAATCGCCATTTGACGACCACGTGGCAGGAAGACTGCGTCGTGGTGACCAAAATGACCTTCGATTTGACTGCGTCCCACCGCGATCGGCTCGCCCGCAACCGCATCTGAAAAGCTGCCGTTGCGATCAGGATCGAGATTGACGACATAGAGTCGATCGTTCTCAGGAGCATCCTTGGACTCGGCAAAGCACAACGCAATCGGACTGCCGTCGATGCCTTTTCCGACGATCGGAGTGAGCATCGATTGTCCCTCGTCCATCTGCAGCGACAACGACTCGATCGTCGGTTCGCTCTTCGAAGCATCGACGAAACACAGTCGAGACTGCTCGCCTTTACCGCTCGAGAACACCACATAGCTACCGACATTCTGGAACGCGCCGGTGCGCAGCGGGTTGTCTTCCTCGTCAGTACCGATCGGTAAATGATGAACGACAACCGAGTCCGGATGCCGGTTCACGTCGAGATCCGCCTCAACCCAGCAGATACCGTCGGCCGGTGCTAAGAAGACCTTGCCCGAATTGTAGGTCGCACCGTGCAGGCCGCCCGATGGGCAATGAACGTGGTAACGCTTTCCGGCCCAGTTGCCCAACCCGACCACGTCGACACGTCCCGCGTTTTCACCTTCACGATCGATCCACGTGCTGTAGGCAACTCTCCCCTCCGCCACGGCCAACGTGATATGATTCCCGCCCCCCTCGAAAAAGCTGCCGGACGCTTCGGGAGACTCCGCCTCACGAATCGATTTTGCCGTCAACATAGTAAATCCGTTCTTCTGGTCGTTCGCCATCACAAACGCGTTGTCGTAGCGATAGACGTGTGCCGGATTCCCTTGGGACGCATCGACGCGTGTCGTGTGAATCGACGGAGCGGACGTGAAACGCCAGTGGTAGTGGTCGCCATGCGTTTCCTGGAAGGCACCGGATTCGATCGCCACCCAACCGCTGCCGATCTCACCACCCGCTTCATCGCGAACGCCGACAACAATCAAACCTTCATCGGTTTGCATTTGAACTAGTGATTGATCATCAACATCGAGAGCCGGAAAGCCCTCGACTTCGTGTTCTGCGAGTGCGTACCCTTCGCTCGTCTTCTGCAGGTCGCCCCACATCATCTTGGCATTCTGATGGTCTTGCCAAAACAAACGCGCGACCGTGCGGCCCTGAGCATGAAGGCTCGTTCCTCCCAATAGCGTGGCGACCGCCAACAGCGTGCAATGGAATCGTACTAACATAATTATTGTTCCTGATTTCAGTTTGTAGGTGAGAGCAATTGAACGGCACGTTTGGGCAGTTCAATGATTTGATTGGGTGATTGCGAGAAAGGTTTCAGCCGCAGCGAGTCGCAGAATTTGCCGACCACCTTCCTATCCAAGATCCATCCGCCATCGCTGAGAGATTCCATCGCGATGACGTATTCCGCAGGTTCGGGCTCAGGCATTTCCTTGAACCGGGCTACGCCGAGACGGTCAGAGATTGCGTGAGTCAACGCCGGTCCGTCCGCGGTCTGCTTCAACATGATTTGCACATTGGCTAACGGCTCGCTTTCGTAGACGACCTGCACCGATGCGGTCGGATTGGCGGATTCCGTGTGCGAAGCAGCCTCGCATCCAAATGTGACGATCGCACAAGCCGTCGTGAGCCAGAGCGACGTCTGTTTTACTGAGGCCACTGCACAACCTCCTTCCCGTCGCGAGAGAACAAGGCGTGATACGTGTCCTGGTCAATGGAATCGGTAATGAAGTGAACGCTGCCATCGAGCATCGCATGCATCGAACCACCGGTGTGATACGAGCGAGACGAATAAAACCCGCGTCCATGCATCCCCACATCAGGTATGGACGCGTTGGGGGTCATGTAACCATTGATCACCGTCGCATAAGGCACGCCGCGAATCCAACTCGCTCCGCGATTTCCTGTGTAGGAACTGATCTTCGACGGGAACAGCGTTTTCAGATCGGGGTTTGAAATCAAGGTTCCCCCATCGAGAAAACCCGGGTTTGGAGCGACATTCCCAGACGTGCCGCTCCAGTTCGCGATTCGGCGGTGCGGTCCGCTCGGTGTCGCTTCCGTCATGCCGCTGGTTTGGTCACCCAGGACCGTTTCGGCGAGCAGCACGGTCTGGCTCGTACCGTCCAAACAGTCGCGGAACTTCGCCCATGAATCGGTCCACACCATCCCGTCGGTGCGATATCGATCGTCGTAGTGAGTATCGGTGCCACTGCCGTAGCTGAACATGTAGCTCAGACCCGCAGAGTAGCCATCCGACGAATCCGCGAACGTTGTTGAGAACTGAGGATCACCAACATCGCTCGGGCAGAGAAATGTAGGAACAATCGTTTCAATAGCGTCTCGGAGTTCGGTGTTGTACTGGGCCGCCCACGGAGGCCCAACAAGCAACGGTTGTTCGAAATTGATCAGCTCACTGAGCCCAGCCTGTTCGATGTATGGCAAGACGCGAGCTTGGACTGAAAAGCTGCTCGATCCGGTCATCGCCGGAATCACACGAAAAGTGTTTTCGTAGTTGTGGGTCGCGAGCGCGATTTGCTTCATTCGATTGCTGCATGACATCCGACGAGCCGCTTCGCGAGCAGACTGAACGGCGGGCAGCAGTAGACCGACGAGAATCCCAATGATGGCAATCACCACCAGGAGCTCGATCAGTGTAAACGCGGGCTTGGGTCGTCCGCGGTGTATTGGAAAAAATGGTTTGTTCATATTTTTGTTGTCGCAAGAGACTGCGTAGGAAGAATGAAAGAGCTCCGCGCGGCGCGCGCATCGATCAACACAGGTTGGTCGGACCGGGCGTCGAACAACCGCACACGCGCACGCGGAGCAAGATGGTAAAAGCGATACCGATGAGCCGATTGATGCTGGATCAGACTACGCGTCCGACTGCAAACACGCGGGCGTTTGGGCGGACTCACCATGAGCCCGACCAACGCAACGCCTGCGATCAGTCGGCGCGCACCGCGAGCGTGTTAACAAACGCGTTCGCGAGAACCAAACAGCAACGAATCAGAGAGAGATCGCAGGCGGGCCGCGAAGAGGCGGCAGAATGCAGGACGACTCTACGTCAGCGGACACGCATCGCGGAATTTCCGCTGCGACAACGCGTGTGCATTCAACGAAGCCGTCATTGGTGTGTTGCAATCCATTCGGACTGGCCAGCGACTGGCAGATCCAACACGTGTGAGAGTCATGTTGCGAAGAGTTATCGCGCGATTGCAAGGAAGGGTCAGACGGCGCTTCGCTCTCGCATTCAGACTGATGCGGCCCCGCACAGGAATGGCAATGATCGCACGCAGAACTTTGGTGCGAAACATGCCGGTGAGCAGAGGCATCGAAGGGCGAAACGGCATCGCGATGCCCAGGGTGCCCACAGACGGATTGACCGCAGGTAGCATGGTGACACGTAGCAACGTGCAACCAAGCAGGGGCATGCCCCAATGCCAGCGTTACGCTGAGCAAGAATGTCGTTAGTGGACGGATCGAAGGAACCACAAATCGCCCAGACGGGAAACGGTTTCGAGAGGGAGTTCAGGTCCGACCAAAGACTGAGCCCGCCATACGCGAGGCACAGCCAAACAGTTCGCGATCGGATCAAAAATATTTGCAGTCGGCGTCAACGGCACGACACATTCTTGGTGACCATGGAAATAGACTATCGTGGCAGGACAACACGTTCGCGACTATCCCACACATTCCAGAACTTTTGCAATTGTTCATTGGCACCTCCCCATGCAAAACCTGAGACACCTCTTACCTCCCCGCCGATTGACAACCGCATTCATACGAACTTTCATCGTGCTGTTCATGATTGGGATGTCAATTGTTTTCACGTGCGACAATTCCCACGCGGCTGAGGATGAACGACCGAACATCATCTACATCCTCTCGGACGATATGGGCTATTCGGACATTGGTTGCTACGGCAGCGAAATCGAGACCCCGGTGCTGGATTCGCTCGCGGAAAACGGGATTCGGTTTACTCAGTTCTACAACACCGCGAGATGCTGCCCGACGAGAGCGAGCCTGCTGACGGGGTTATATCCGCACCAGGCCGGCGTCGGACACATGATGGAAGATCGAGGCCACGACGGCTATCGCGGGCAACTCAATCGCCGCTGCGTGACGATCGCGGAAGTGTTGCAGACGGCTGGCTACCGGACGTACATGTCGGGTAAATGGCATGTGACACCTTTCCAACCGAAATCTCCTGATGCGGACAAATCGAATTGGCCCCGACAGCGAGGCTTTGACCGGTTCTACGGGACCATCCATGGAGCAGGTAGTTTCTGGGATCCGAATTCGCTCACTCGGGAAAACACACGCATCTCACCGGTTACCGATCCTGAGTATCCGATCGAATCACAGGTTGACGGAAAGTTCTACTACACCGACGCGATCACCGATCACGCCACACGTTTCATCCGAGAACATCAAGAAGGCTCTTCCGATGAACCGTTCTTTCTCTACGTGGCGTACACGGCTGCGCACTGGCCGATGCATGCACGCGAACGTGACATTGCGAAGTACGAGGGACGCTACGACGCAGGTTACGATGCGATTCGAAACGCTCGCTATCAACGGATGATTGACCTCGGGGTAATCGATGCGGAGGCGACCGTGAATTGGCCGATTCCGGACAAATGGAAAACGCAAAAGCATTGGGAATGGGACAAACGCAACATGGAAGTGTATGCGGCGATGATCGATTCGATGGACCAAGGGATCGGAAAGATTGTTGATTCGCTCAAATCAACAGGGCAGTACGACAACACGTTGATCTGTTTCTTGCAAGACAACGGCGGATGCGCCGAAACGCTAGGACGCAGCAGCAAACACAACGTCGAAAACACAAATCAAACTTTCGATCCCCTGCCGAGCGACCATTTGCAAATGGATATGGTTCCCAAACAAACCCGTGACGGTCGGCCTGTGCGAGGCGGCCCGGAGGCAATGGCTGGTCCGGAGGACACCTATGTTGCCTACGGAAGAGGATGGGCAACGGTGTCCAACACTCCGTTTCGCGAATACAAACACTGGGTGCACGAGGGTGGCATCTCGACTCCGTTGATCGCACACTGGCCTCGCGGGATTGCTCGTCACGGTGAGATCGAACCGACGCCGGGACATTTGGTTGACCTGATGGCGACCGCTGTCGATTTGTCGGGGGCTGAATACCCCAAAACTTTTCACGATGGCAATTCGATTCATCCGATGGAAGGGCAAAGTTTGCGTCCTCTTTTCGAGGGGAACACGATCCAGCGAGAAGCGATCTACTGGGAACATGAAGGGAACCGGGCAATACGCGTTGGCGACTACAAACTGGTGGCCAAAGGCGGGAAGGGGCTCTGGGAGTTGTATGACTTGGCCAAAGATCGCAGTGAACAAAACGACCTAAGCCAGCAAATGCCAGAAATGGTCGAAAAGCTCGCCGCGATGTGGCAGGAGTACGCCGAACGAGCGTTCGTGGTGCCGGGGATGAGAAAATAGCGAACTTCGGGTTCATCTTGCGACCGCTGGGCCGGTTCCGGTAGTTTTGGGATCGGTCCTCTTCGCGTCGTTTGCGAAGCCGATTACGCACGTTTTGCATGGATGCTGCCCGTGTCTGCCCAGCCCGCCTCGTCGCGTGGAGACGGCAATTTTGCCTCTCAACGCACGCTCGACTCGCGTTCTGTCGCCGAATCTTTATCGCAGGTCGAATGCGTTCGCATTATCCGTGACACGATGTTTGCGGAGTCTGACGCCATTCGCGAGGCGGCGTCGTTTGCCTCCACTGCGGCGGTGGAAGCCGGAACTCGTATTGCCCAATGCACAGGCTCCGTTGTCCTGACCGGTGTGGGTAAAGCGGGATGGATCGCACAGAAAATCGTCGCGACACTCGCGAGCACCGGTTCGCCGTCGCATTTCCTGCACCCGAGCGAAGCGATTCACGGTGACCTCGGCCGCGTGCAGGCGAATGACATCGTGATCGCGTTCTCCAATTCCGGACGCAGCGAAGAAGTCGTCCGGGCTTGCGAGTTTATTAAAACACAAGCGGATTGCTTGATCGCCATCACCGCCGATAGCGCCAACCCACTGGCGAACCTGTCGGACCTAGTCGTCCCCATGGGCCGTCACCGGGAAGCCTGCCCGAACGGGTTGGCACCGACGACGAGCACGTCGGTCATGCTCGCGATCGGTGACGCGATCGCCATGCTCGCGTCGCAGATTCGTGGTTTTGGACCTCAAGATTTCGCACGTTTCCATCCCGGTGGTGCGCTCGGACGAAAACTCTCGAGCGTCGACGACGTCATGCGTGGGTTGCATGAATGCCGTATCGCTAGCGAAACACTGCCGGTGCGAGACGCCATCGCAACGAGTTCGCCGGAACGACGCAGCGGCGCGGTCATGCTAGTCGATTCCGAGAACAAACTAACGGGGATCTTCACCGACAGTGACCTTGTGAAGCTTCTTCAACACCGCCAAGAAAACAGTCTCGATCGACCGATCGAAGAGGTGATGACTCGGACCCCGATTTGCTCCACGAGTGGCAGTTCTCTCGGATCCGCAGTCGCCATCCTATCGCAACGCCATATCAGTGAACTGCCGGTCATCGATGACTGCGGCCGGCCGGTTGGGATGATCGATATCACCGATCTTATTGCAGCCGGTGACATCGCGGCCCCTGAAACCGCGGCGACGGTCCTCCCCATGGCTCAACCAACAACGGGAAAACACACACCGTGACTTCGCATGTTCCTATCGAAAGTCGTTTGCGTAGCGACGGCGAAATCGCCACTGAAATCAAGTGCATCTTGAGTGATGTCGACGGGGTACTGACCGATGGTCGGATCACCTACACCGTCGAACCCGACCAATCGTGCCGTGAGACCAAATCGTTCAGCGTGCGCGATGGATTGGGAATCAAACTGTGGATGCGGTCGGGTTTCCACTTCGGGATCATCACGGCACGGAAAAGTCCGTTGGTCGCGCACCGAGCAAAAGAACTCGGCATCGAGCATCTCAGCCAAGGCGTCGGCGATAAGTGGGCGGCCGCGCAAACGATGATGGCGGCCATGGGAGTGACTCCCGAACAGGTATGCTACGTCGGCGATGACTTACCGGATCTTTGCGTGATGCGCCGTGTCGCACTCGCCGCCGTCCCTGACGATGCGGCAACCGACGCGCGCGAGTTTGCTCACTGGACAACGCGTGCCCACGGCGGACAGGGAGTCGTTCGTGAAGTCGTTGAGCGACTGCTGCGCGGCGGCGACCGTTGGAACGAACATCTCACGAAAGAGGATTAATGGCGGGTTCGGTTCGCGATTACTTCGTCGGATTGAGTTTGATACTCGTCGCGATGGGCGGTTACCAAGTGACCGCGGCCAAGTGGCTCACGCCGCCCGAGATTGAACACGCGCCGATCGCGGTACGCGTCCTGAGCGACAACGACGCTTCGCTGGTCGATTTGTACCCGGAAGATGCGTGGCAGCGTGGTAGAGCGATCCGCCTCAAGACCCAAGACGGCATGCTCCTGTTTCAAAACTGGGAGCAAAACAAAGACGAACGCGACGGCGGTAAGAAATGGCGACTGTGGCCGATCACGATGATCATCGGTCGCGGCTTGTCAGCGGACGACTCCCGTGAGCCGATCCTCATCGAAGCGGCTGAAGGCGCGGTGATCGAATTCGATGCGGCGCTCGACGTGATGAGCGGTGTGGCACCCACGATCCAACGGGGCCAACTGCTAGGTAAAGTGCACATCCAGCGCGTCGCCCCGAATCACTTCGCAAATGAATCCGCCGATGCGAACACGGCGCCTCCCGAGTCCGCATACCGGGTTCATCCGAACGCCGGCGGTGTCAGTGAGGATCAGGTACTCGACATTCGCACGGCGAACGTGGGCATTGATCGCCGCAAAATTTGGACCACCGAAGCGATTGAAATGCATGTGGGTCGCGCGGTCATGGTTGGCCGTGACTTGACGTTGCATCTAGCGGCGTCCACCGGATCGGCCTCGTCGAGCTCGAACCTCGCCAGATCGCTCGACCGCATGGAACTGATTTATCTTCGCGAACTGACCCTCCCCCTTGGAGAGCCTGCGGATCCACAATCCACCACACCCCAAGAGGATCGCGGTCTGATTGAGGTGCAGTGTGACGGACGGATTGAGTATGACTTCGCAATGGATCAACTGCTGCTCGATCGCAACGTTCGCTTGGTCCATCATGCCTCGAGCGGCGTTCGCCCCACACACACCGCAGACATATCCGCCCTGGATCATTTCGCCTGTGACTCGTTGCGTCTGACACTGCGGGATCCGCTGAACTCGGAACGTGAACGCGCCTCGGCGGTGGACTGGATTGACCGCATCGAAGCGACCGGCCGACCGGTACAACTATCCGTGCGGTCGCAACAGCTCGACCTGACGGCCGGTCAAGTGATGTTTGACCCCTTGGAAGGATGGCTGATCGCCGGGCCGTTGCCTGTCGGCATGCCCACGGTTGCAAACGCCGACCCACGACTGACTCAGTTCGTGCAACTGAGTCGAGGCGACATGCATGCGACGTTGTCGCGAATTGTCTATCGGTTCGACCCGAAACACCCCAAACAACTCGGCACCGTGGAAGTGGACGGGAACGGTCGACTCGACTATCGATCGGTGGAGTCCGCGATCAAATCATTCTCGTGGCGTGACAGTTTGCGGGTGTCCCCATTGGAGGTTGCGACACCCGACGCAATGGATGTTCGGTTTGGAGTCTGGTGCGACGGAGACATTCGTTCGCGACTCGCCGATGGCGGAACCTTTCAAACGGACCGCATCGAGGGCGTGTTGAAACCGGTCGCCTCCGAGGGCCCCGCACGGTCGAGCGACGAATCACTCGATCATCGTTGGTTCCCGGACCGATTCTCGGCAATTGGCAATGTGCGTGTGAACTCGACCACGTTGCAGGCGAGCACGCCGCAGATGAATCTGTTCTTCGAACAAATAGACTCACTCGGATCCACCCAAAATGGCCAAAGTGAGGCAACAGGTTTACGCCAATGGGTGAGTCAACCAAAAAGGGACACCCAACTGTCGTCACAACCGGGCATGGGCGGTGCCACCGACGCAAAGCCCGCACAACCTCCGGCCACGATTCGTGGGGATCAGGTCACCGCGAAACTGACCTTTGGCGATGGCGAACTCGCGGCGACGGACCTGAGTGTGATCGGGAATGTCGAGGTGACGCACTCCTTGTCGCTACGCAAGAAGGCTGTTTCCAATAACACGGGCGGCAACGCTTTCTCCTTGGCGAGCAATGGCGGAGCCGGCCCAACGCAAACAATGCTCGCCGTCATGACCGGCGATCACCTACGGCTACGCGACAGCCAGGGTGGAGGTGACGTTTTGCAGTTGGGCAGCCAATCGACTGTGCCAGCCCGTCTCGAACTCGGTGATGGTTATTTCATCGGACCTGAAATCCAAGTCCGCCCCGATGACAACTACATTTGGATCCCGTCGGCAGGTGAGTTTGTTGTTCCGACCGCGTTCCTTCCGCCGCTCGGACGAAACGGACTCGGCGGCTCCGGCGCAGGAAACTCATCGTCCGAACCGATGCGGTGGACCCAAAATCCTCAAGGACGTTTCGGCGGTTCGATGACGTTTGATGGGCACATCGCCAAACTGAGCGGCGGCGTCCTGCTCGAAGCCGGGATTGTCCAAGGACGCGAACCCAGCGACGTGACGATGCAAGGCGACGAGTTGTCGTTCACACTCGAAACCCCAGTCGACCTGCGAACACCTGCAACGTTCAAAGCGACGCGGTTGGCACAGATCTCACTCAAACAAACCACGCAACAACCGGTGGCTGTCCACGTGAACCAGTTTGCGGCCGACGGTAGTCGCACGTCACGTCATGAAATGCTCGTATCCGAATTGACGTGGATCCCTGGCGTCGAACCGGCAAACCAGCCATCGGTGACACCAGTGACCTACGCGTTGGGCTCGACTCGCCAAACGCCATCACCCATCGCCGGACAAGTTTTTGCACCAGGTCCTGGATCGTACCGAGGTTGGATTCGGACGACCGCCAAGAAAGATGGCGACGATTCCAAGCAAGCCGCACGGGACCGCGCGAACAACGACCGCAGCCAAGAGGCATCGGTATACGTCGAAGGCATGATCGAGGATCAACGCGGTGCGTTCCCTGGCGGTCAGGGCAACAAACCTCCCGGAGAAACATACATCACCGGCGTGCACCTGCTGTATCAAGACGGCATGAAAGGCGACCTCGTCGGCCGATCGCTTACATTCCAACGAGGCGTTCGGATCGGGCGGAAGATCGTCGAGGATTTCCACACCCGCTTCAACGCTGCTGACATGAATCTGTTGTCACAGGACGAACTCACGTTGGACTGTGATCAAATCAGATTGTCCATCGACCCGGCCGAATCGGCGCAGCAGTCTCGCTTCAGCGCGAAAACCGGTGGCTCGAGCCCAGCGTTCGAACTCGAGGCCTCCGGCGGCATCGTCTTCCGCAGTCGCACCGACCGAGGGCTCTCCGAAGCGACCGCGGATCGATGCGGATACGCTGTCGCGAAAGACCTCGTCACGATTGAAGGCATTCCCGGCCGGTCGGCGAGATTTCAACAAACCGACCCATCCGGTAAACCAGTCGTGAACCTTGCCATCATCAGCATGACGTTGCGACTGAAACCTTTTGAACTTGTTTCATCACAGGTTGAGAGTCTGAGCACGGGATTGCGACCGAGCGACTTCCCGAAAAACAAGTAGTCGGCCTTCTCGCCGCGTGGCTAAACGCCGGAGCCGATCTGGTTGAGCAACGCTCGCTTGGCGTCGCTGAATTCCTGGTCGGTCAACAACCCTTTCTCTTTGAGCTGACCCAACCGTTCGAGTTGGCCGACGGCGTCGCTCGGATCGCCCGACATACCCCCATGTGACACACCCACATCGGGCGTGCCGCTGTCCGACGGCGTGATACTGCTCGGTTGGTTCCATGAATCGTTTGGCACCGAGTCGTTGGCAACAGCCTGTGGTGGGTTGTCCTTGACGGGCGTTACCGGCGCACCGTCTCGCCAAACGACAGGCAATGAGCCGAGATCGACAGTGCCGTATTGGCTGGTGAACGTGATCGAAGCTCCGCCGCCTTGTTGTTGCCCGAAGCCTCCGATTTGATGGTCGAGGGTGTCGTAGACCCAAGCAGGTCCGCCTGTCGTCACTGCCAAGCGATTGGAATTGGCAAAGTAAGCGTACTTGGTTTGGTTCTGATTGCCGGTCGCCGTGGGAGTGCCTAGATGCTTCGGCCACCACTGCGATGAGGGATCAGGAACGAAGAGACTGTTTTGGCCGCCAAATTGGCCGTTGGCTTGCGCTTGCGAGTCCACGCCGTTTTGGCTCTGTGATTGGAACGAACCGGAGAACGTGCCGGTCTGGTTATTGGCCAGAACCGCAGCCAGTTCGCTGCAGAGGTTATTCACCAAATCTTTCAATTGGTAATTGAACAGATCACTGACCATAGTCATTCCACCCTGCATCCATTGGCCGGACCCGCCGAAATCAGGGTGATTGAATTGGGCCATGGTGCCGTTGCCGTTATGCACGGCGATAAGCATATGGGTGACACCGTCCGGAGTGACGCCGTATCGAGCGGCGAGGTCGTTGACGGTTTGACGACCGGAATCAGAGAGAGAAAGCACAGTGTTTCCTAAGTTCGGCTCGGTTGGCCGAACATTTCATAAAGAGGGACGAAGGTAGAAACCGCCTAAGTCCCTCATTCTCTCTTCCGAGGGGCAGGCTGAAAAGACACAAACTTTGCGTTGTGCCTAACATCACTCGGATTTCATCTGCAGATCACAATGATCTGCTGCATGAAATCGATCTACTTCATGAAATCGACCAAAGTCCGCTCGGGAACCGGCAGTTTCAGTAGTGGAGCGAATTCCGCGGTTTGTTCGTCTACTTCGACCAGAATGGATTGCAATACTTCATCGGACGGGTCGACCAGCCGTTGGAACGCGGACAGAAAATCAAGCTGCTCGTGCCATTCGGCGTCCTGACAGGACGGCAGCAAAGAAGCCAACGCGACACAGGCGGGTCCACGGGACACTTCGCCCTTGCTGAGCAGATCTTCCATCTGCGTGTGCTGTGCGATCAGGGTCACGAACTCTTCGGGAAGGTTCCAACGCTTCGCCAACAGGGCCGCCGCATCGGCGTGATCCCAACCGAACATTTCCTGTTCCAAACCGCTCAGACGCAAACCTTCGGCGGCCCGCTTCTCGACCAACGGTTCGTACTGCTCGGGCAATTCTTTGAGCAGCAGCGGGACGGCCATGTCCTGCAGCAACGCACCGGCGAACAAATCTTCGGCTTCGGCGAGCTTCAGAGTCCGGCCTGCCTTGCGAGCGAAAATCGCACGACGCAGCGAATCCTGCCACAACGACTTCAAATCAAATGGGCCAAAGGTTGGGTTCGGGATCACGGAAAAGACCGCGTTCCAAAGTGCAAAGTTGGTGATCGCCCGCGATCCCACCAAAGTGATCGCCTGGGGGACGCTCATGATCTCGCGGCTGAAACCAAAATACGACGAGTTGACGAAACGCAGCACCTGACCCATCAACCCAGGATCCGCTTCGATCGGACGAGCGAAATCGTTGGGTCCGACATCCTCACGCTGCGACAATTGCAACAAACTGATTGCGGAGTGCGGCAACGCGGGAAGAACGTCGGTGTGAAAAACTTCTTCCAAACTAGTTTTTTCTGCGACAGTACTCATAGAACTCATGACTCGATGGACGGACAAACGGATTCGGTGACACGCGATCACGGTGGGCGGTCAACGAAACTTAGAACGGGAAATCTCCGGAGGACGAGTCGGAGCGTCCCTTAATCCGACTCACAGTCACAACATCCCATCAACCTGAGCAGTCGCGCCGGATCTGCGGGTTACGCAAGCGGGAACCGAACAGGCCCATCGGTGGGACAACACGGCTCGCGGGAAAGAGGGAGAACGGGTGTCCATTCATGATTGCCTGCCCCCTTTTTGCGTCGGTCCAGAGTGGTCTTCCCAAAGCCGTCAATCGGCACCTCCGGTGGATGAGTCCCCGACGCGACAAACGTTGTATTTTTGCGACAAAGGAGGTTTTCCATCGACAACAACGCCAGCCTCCGTTTGCTGCCAAATTGCGTATGTAACATCTTGCCGAACAAACACTTACCGCCTGCAACAGGGTTCATCATTTCGACGTTTGGTGCGTTGATTGCGATTGTTCGCCTGGATGCCAATCTTGCGAATCTCTCCCGCTGGCCGTCTCAACGGCAATCGCTGTGCACGCCCGCTCTCGGTGTGGGAAGACCCGATGGCATGGACGGTCCGTAGGCTGCGGACGACGCTGGGGTTCGCGTTGATTCTGATGGTGATTCAGAGCGGTTCGGCTGTGTCGAGGAAAGATGTCGCGGATCCAAACGGGTCCACCACCGAGTCACGGCAGGTCGAAACAGCCGAAATCAGCAAAGCCTCCCATGCGACCGCAAACGCGGCCCAAATGACGAGCGACGACATGCGGTCCGCTCAATCTGCTCCCCGAGCGGTTCCGCCACGCGGGTGGCGACGAACGTCCAACGGGTGGGAACACGTGTCGACATGGTCCACCCTTCCGACTCGAACGGTCACGTTGAACGATCACATCATTGCCCAGCGTGACGCCGAACCGATCTGGTTGCGAAACGCAGCGCGGGTGCTTCGTGGCATCCACCCGAGTTACTTTGCCCTCGGCCAGATTTTGGCGGCCGGGACGCTATTTGTTCTTTCGCGTCGACGGGGTGACCAAAGGTGTCCACACCCCGGGCGATACTTCTTTCGTGAGCCAACGAGGCTCGCCCGGTAACTAAGAGTCGTTGTTGACCAAAAGTCATTGTTGAAAATCTGTCTGACAATTTGGTGTTTTTGATCGGAATTCCTTGATGAAATCGAGGTTTCCTTCACAAAATTCATTGTCTGCTTAATTTTTTAGCGATACGATCATCCGGCAAATTCGTACGGTGTTGTTCAGTACACGACGTTTCTGTTTCGTCGTCGCATTTGGACAGGGAAAGAATAAACGAAGGATTACAGGGATATGGCAAAACAACCACGCATGGCGACGGCAGCAGCATCCAAAAGCGTCAAACTCGATCCGGGCATGAAACGGATCCTCGAGAAGGAACCGGGGCTCAAAACCACGCTGCAACAGATCGACAAGACGTTCGGCGAGGGTGCGATCATGCCTCTCGGTGCGTCGCACAAATTGACGATCGACGGCATTCCTACCGGCTCACTCAGCCTCGACATGGCCCTCGGTGGGCAGGGGATTCCGCGCGGTCGAATCATCGAAGTCTTCGGCCCGGAATCGAGCGGTAAAACAACGCTCGCTCTGCACATCGGTGCGGAGGCTCAAAAGATGGGCGGCATCGCGGCGATCATCGACGCCGAACACGCGTTCGACCCGAGTTGGGCGAAGAAGCTCGGTGTGGAACTCGACAGCCTGCTCGTCAGCCAACCGAGCAGCGGTGAGGAGGCGATGCAGATTTGCGAGATGTTGGTAAAGAGTAACGCGGTGGACGTGATTATCGTCGACTCGGTCGCCGCCCTCGTTCCGAAAGCGGAACTCGAAGGTGAAATCGGAGACAGCCACGTCGGTTTGCAGGCGCGTTTGATGAGCCAGTCGATGCGGAAACTCACCGGTGCGATCGCCAAGAGCAAATCTGCGGTCGTGTTCATTAACCAGATCCGCGAGAAAGTCGGTGTGATGTTCGGTAGCCCCGAAACCACCCCCGGCGGACGTGCGTTGAAGTTCTATTGCTCGTGCCGTATCGACGTTCGTCGCATCGGCGCACTCAAGGACGGCGAGGAACAAGTCGGCCAGCGAGTGAAGGCGAAGATCGTCAAGAACAAAGTGGCACCTCCGTTCCGCATCGCCGAGTTTGACATGATGCACAGCAACGGGATCAGCTTCGAAGGCGACCTCCTGGACCTTGGTACTGAGCACAAAGTGGTCAACCGCAGTGGTGCGTGGTTCAAATACGGTGATACCTATCTCGGCCAAGGAAAAGAGAAAGCACGCAACTTCTTGATCGAGAATCCCGACGTGCGGGACGAGATCAAACAGAAAGTGCTCGCCGCAGGAGGCTATGCCGCTCCACTCGACGAAGAAGGAACCGACGAGAAAGAAGCCGATTCGAAGGTTGGAAACAGCTAGTCGAATCCGATCGCACGCGACTGTCGAGATCGCGACGAATTTAACACGCGGCAATGCTCACATAATTTGTGACCCCTTCCGCGTGACGTTCGTCAACGTGGTTCGACCACCATCGCACTTATCCCACATTTGAGGCATCGATGTTCATAACAGACATCGATGCCTTTTTTCATTGGTGTGTAGCTTCTTTCCGAACACATCGTGCTACACGAATAATGACTTCCTGCCGCACGAAAATAGCTTGTGTGGCCGTGATTGAATGTGTTCGCTTCGGCGGCCTTGTTTCGACACGACCGCCGTTGTGACATGACCGACCTAATGGTCCGTCATGCTCCGAGTCGATGACTCGATGACTCGATGATGCACTAGATTTCGTCGTCATCTTCATCATCGTCGTCGTCCCAGTCATCATCGTCGTCTTCGTCTTCATCGTCGTCGTCCCAATCTTCATCGGCTTCGTCGTCGTCGACTTCTTCCCAGCTATCATCTTCATCGACGTCGAGATCATCGTCGTCTTCGTCCTCCTCGTCGTCGTCTTCGTCTTCGTCTTCGTCGTCCCAGTCATCATCGTCGACGTAGTCTTCATCGTCGTCGTCGTCATCGAGACCTCGTTCGTACAAGTCGTCTTCTTCGTCTTCGATCACGGCGACGGGATTACCTTCATCCGTTGCGTCGGCGGTTGGCATAGCAATGCCTGTACCTTCGATCGCCTCACCGGTTGCATCATCAATGCCGGTCGTGAAAGTGGACAACACCGAATCGGTGGCGAGAGCGTCGGTCACAGCGAGACTCACGTCGGACTCCTTGGGGACTTGGGAAGCGGCGGGGTCCGCCGATTCATGAGACTTGGAATTTTCATCATCGCCGCGAACTGGGGCGACATCCTGGGAACCAGAAACATCATCACAGAATCCCCGTGAGTCAATCGCTGGCAAGGCGTTTATGGAAGCCAATCCGCAGATTTTTAAAAAACGTTTGGTGGTTCCGTAAAGGTAGGGTCGACCGAGATCTTCGCTGCGGCCACTGATTCGCACCAAATCAAGTTGCATCAGTTGTCGCAGGATTTCACCGCAAGCCACACCCCGAACACTTTCAACATCCGCCCGCGTCACATCCTGCCGATAGGCTACGACCGCGAGCGTTTCCATCATCGGCCAACTCAAACGGATCGCTGGAGCTAAAACGCCGAGTCTTCTCAACCAGGGTGCGACAACCGATCGCGTCACCATCCTGCTGCCACCGGCGAGCTGTTCGATGCGAAATCCTCGACCCAGCGAATCGTAGAGTTCGTTCAACTCATTGACCAAAGTCCTCGCCTGCGTCGCGTCCTCGAGACCCGCGAGGGAGGCAATTTTCCTGTAATTTAGCGGTGATTTGGCGATCAACAGCAGTGCTTCGACGCGGCTCCGGGCAATCGCGGGATCGAGCGGCTCGGCTTTCGAATCGGCACCCGTGTCCTCCTGCGAAGCCACATGATGGGCAGTCTCGCTACCGGCAGCGATGCGCAGAACATCGCCACCGCCGTGTTGAGAGTTCGCCTCGATCGCATCACCGAGCGTGGACCAACCGCCACGCCGCCTGGGTGCGACATCATTGGCCGTCAATGATCGGCCAGGGCGTGATGCTCGACCTCGACCGGTCGCTCGTTGCCAAGGGGCACAATAAGGAGTCATCGCGAATTCAAAATGGAAACTTCATACGCTGATGTGCAGCGGCACGCCGGACAGGCGGCATCATGGCCAAGTGGTTCAATGGTCACCAGACCGGTTAGAATGGAATCCGTCGCTTTTCGCAACGCAATCTTCCGGAAATTCCCTTGTCATCGCCTGATCGTCCACCCTCATCCGATACCGCAGCGAAACTCGCCAAACCCACAGTTTCTTCACATCGACGTGGAATCACCGGATCGCAAATCTGGATTTCTCTTATCTCCACGATCGTTCTAGGCGGTTTGCTGGTCGTGGTGATCCGATCAATGGGCTACGTGCAGGGCGAGGAGTTCGCTCCATCGCATTTCCGTACGCGGACGTTTTCGTTCTATGAGATACCTCTGATTCATTGGCAAATCACCCCCATTCAACGGAAATCAACGACTCCATCGACCGCAGTCCTGCTAAGACAAAAGAAATGGGTTTCGCCGCCCAGCGGTGAACCTCGCGTCTGGCACTTGGTGTCCCTCCGCCGAGGATTGGAACAGAGCAATGACGATGATGCAGCGTTGCTGGTCAGCCAGCTTCGTTTGCAGGTGGATGGTTCGGCCGTCTGGCGTAAATGGAGCCAAGATCACCCTGATTTGGCCGGTGTTCTTTGGCCGGCGATTGCAAAGCTAGCCGATCGAGAACTCTACATACTCATGCCACGTCTCTTGGAAATGGCACGCCGGATCGACAGCGTTCCCTATCTGCAATCAACGATTTCTGGCTATCTCGCCGATGAATACGATGCTCTCATACGCGACATGCGAGCGGCTGGCCAAAACGATCTGGCCGATTCGCTAGCGGCGGAGGCCGCCGAAGACGCCCAAGAATCCCCGCCGACCGTTGACTCACCCTCATGATTTACCTCGACAACAACGCAACAACGTCCATGGACACGCGGGTCGCCACGGTGCTGACCAAAGCGTTGGAAGCGGGTCCGATTAACCCATCGAGCCAGCATCAATTCGGGCGTCGAGCCCGGGCCGCGATGGAATCCGCCTTGGACCGTATCGGCCAGAGCCTCGGCAGCGACCTGACCCGCGTCGATGCGGCACGATTGGTCGTCACCAGCGGCGGAACGGAGGCCAATAACCTCGCGATCGCGGGTTTGGGCCCCGAGGAAGGCACAATCCTGGTCAGTTCGATTGAACATCCCAGCGTTCTTTCCGCAGCGGGAATGATGGAACGAAGGGGACACTTGGTCTTAAAGATCGATGTCAGCCCGGAAGGCACCGTTCGACTCGATCATCTCGAATATTTAATCGCAGAGACGATTCGACTGGGAAAACCCGCAAAACTTGCCGCCATCATGTCGGCCAACAATGAAACCGGCGTGATTCAACCGATCGCCGGGGCAGCAGAAATTTGTCGCAAACATGGCGTTCTCCTGCACGTTGACGCCACGCAATCGATTGGGAAGGTCCCGTTGCAGTTAAGCCAATGCGGCGCCTCGAGCGTGACGTTCACACCCCACAAATTCCACGGGCCGGCGGGGGTCGGATTTCTGTGGCTGGCCCCGGGAATCTCGATTCGCCCTTCGATTTACGGTGGTGAACAGCAGCTCGGCACCCGCCCAGGTACCGAACCGGTCGCATTGGTAACCGCGGCTGCCGAAGCCACCGCACTCGCCGTGGCAGAGCAAGAGGAGTCGGTATCGCGGATGAAACGACTGCGAGATTCGCTAGAAAACGGTTTGCTTGAACGGCATCCATCCCTGCAAATACACGGGAAATCGGCCGAACGGCTGGCGTCGACCACCTGTGTGTCGCTACCCGGAACGAACCGGCAGACCGTCCTGATGGCGTTGGATCTAGCGGGCGTTGCCTGCAGCAGCGGGTCGGCCTGCAGCAGCGGCAGCAGCCCCCCGAGCCATGTGCTCACCGCTATGGGTGCCGATAAAGCCGCTCTGGAGTCCGCACTGCGGTTTGGCGTGTCAAAGTTTTCCACGGACGAAGAAATTGCTCGTGCGATCGAGATAATTTCCCGAAAACTGCTGGCGAGAAATCGTTTTACACATGTGGAAAACTAAGTGGGAAAGTTGGCTTTTTGTCACTTCTCTGGATAGAATGTCGCAACCCACACGTGGCCTCACGAGTGGCTCGCCTGCCCCAATCAAGACGAGCCCACCTGCCCGACACGATTCTGGTTGTGGAAGCACAATCACAAACAAAGCCTGGACGATCCCTGTTGTTAACCCCCCGTGGTCGCTGCCTCTCCTCCAGCCGTTTCGTCGTTCGCTCTTGAGCGTCCGACTCTCCGCCGACGCCGCCGAGAACCTCCGGTGGTGCGGGCCGTCACGCCGTTGTTCTACTACGGCCTGGAAAATCGGCTGGCCGGGTACGTTTGCGATCAGTCGGTTTCGCCGCTGTTGGAAATCGCCCGTCCGCTGCTGCTAGTCGGCCCGTCGGGTGTTGGGAAAACCGCGTTGGCTCTTCATTTGGCCCAACGAATCGGAATCGATTCGATTTGGGACAGGTTGACCGAACCGGGCGATTCCGAGTCGCCCGATGACGATCCCCTGCGGATGAGCGATACCGCTTCCGGTAGAACGTCGCCCACCTCGACGACGACTAGCAAAGTTCTCTCGACACGTGTTCTCTACCAGCCGGCGGTGGATTTCGCTCGTGAGTTTGCGTCTTCGATCGACTCGAAGGACATGCCCCGACTTCGCAAGAAACTCGACGAAGCCTGCGTGTGGGTGATCGATGACCTGCATCTGATCGCGGATAAAACGCCGGCACAGGAAGAACTCGCCGCGAGGCTAGAAGCGCGCGATGCCGCTGGTCGAATCACAATCGTGACGTGCCGACGACTACCTTCGGAAATACGAGGGCTGCGTCCGCCTCTAGTGAGCCGAACGCTACCGGGGCTGACTGTGGAACTCCGCCCGCCTGAAGGGGAAACGCGGAAGGCGATCATCCGCGAACTGGTACTCGCTCACTTGCCGGATGCCGATCCGGATACTTGGTCACTGCTAGACGGCGGTCTTCAATCCTGCGTGACGGTGCGCGAACTGGAAGCCGGCGTCAAACAAGTCGCCATGTGGTGCCGGATGAACGATGCACCGGTGTGTCCCGAAGCCCTGCAATCGGTTGTTGGCGACAACGACAAATCAGAGAAGATCTCAATCAAATCCATCACGTCGGCGGTCGCACGGCAATTAGGCGTGAAGTCATCCGAAATGCGCAGCGGGTCTCGTCGTCAGAATATTGTCCGCGCCCGATCGTTGGCCATGTGGCTCTCGAGAAAACTGACTGACTCGAGCCTAACGCATATCGGTGACGCGTTTGGCGGGCGCGACCACTCGACGGTACTTCATGCGATCCGAAAGATGGAAGGATCGTTTGATGACGACGCCGACCTTCGCCGAGCCGCGGATCAAATCAGCGAAAAGCTCGCCGGCTAACATCAGAGCCGATCTCCGAGACCGACCTTACCGGTTAAGCAAACCCACCCGACCACGGCAACTAGTCGTGTCGACCGGATAATCTCGCTTCTGCCGCTTGAATCGGCTCCACCGATCTTCCCCGAGTTCCCCCTCCGTTGAGTCGATCTAACGGTTGGACGGTAGTGTAGCTGTACATGCATCTGCTTTGGATTCATGTGCCGCTTCTTTCGTTCACGGGTGAAAGGACTGAACATTCCAACCGAGTTGGGACATTCAGTCTCTTTCACGGATATACACCTCACGGAGCAGCCGGAGTGCTGCTTTGCGGTCACAAGACTTCTTAACCACTTGGTTCAAAGAAGATGTGTGGCACGATTCGGGCCCATCAGCCTTACTTAAGGAAGAGCAAATGAAACGACCACAGCAGCCGATAGGGCCGCGGAAGTCTGGGAGCAATTGCGTCTGGGGACTACTCCTCTGCACTTCGCTTGCCGTGGTAGCCACGGTAACGACGTCTGGATGTTCCTACTACGGAAACGCTTTCTGCGCCGCCGTTTCGCCCTACGAAAACATCCACTGCGAAGCAATTACCGAGTTTCGCGCACGTGTTCGGGCACGTTCCATTTGGGCATCGAAGTATGCCAAATGCTACGCCAAACACTGTAACGTGAAAGACATCCGAACTGGTTTCGTCGACGGTTTCGTGGACACATGCTTGGGAGGCGACGGATGCCCTCCATTGTTCGCACCCAACGGTTCCTGCGGACTCGGTCTTCGTGACCAATGTGCCGCTGCATGGTTCCAAGGCTATCCCCTCGGTGTCGCCGCGGCTGAATCATGCGGTTGCGGTCGCTTGCTGAAACACAGTCGTGTGAACCCTGCTTTGCTTTCGTGTGGCGAACCGGCTTGCAACCCAGGCTGCGAACCATGCACCGGCAACGTCGGCGGATGCAACACCTGCGGTCAACCAACAGCATCCTGTGGGTGTGGCGTCACCACACACTTCGACGACGCTGCTCCGCTCGAGTCCAACTTACAGCCCATGAACATGCCGCACGTTGCTCCGGGTGAGTCAATCATCCCTGGATCCATCGAGATGCAGTTCAACGATGTCCCACCTTCGCCGAGCGACATTCCTGAGGTCGCCCCAGCGGAACCCATGCCGGCACCAACCCCTGATCACTCGGCATCGTCAAACGACGAAGCTGAGATGATCGAATCGACCCCAGTGGATACAGTCGAAGAACCAACACCATTGGTTCCTTTCACGGACGTCGTTTCCGAAGAAAGCCGGATTGAAGTGGCAAAGCCGATCGACTGGTCGTCCGTAGTTCCAACTCGCACTGTTTCGACACGCACCAATCGTGTGGTCGCCGACGCTACGACCTCCTCGGAGAACGAAGCGAAGTCGATCGTGAAACGAGCGATCATCACTCGAGCAGTCAATTCACACTGATCGTTGCACAGACATAACATTGAACTGATACAGACAAGACGACTGTTTAGTTCGAGCCCAAGGTTGGGCAGCGACCGCAAGCACTGGTGCAAGCGGCACGACAATTCACGGATCGAATCATTGGAACTATAGCCATGAACTTCAATTGGAAGGGCGTTCTGCTCGCGGCGGTTTTGACACCGATGCTCACGGGATGCACCTCGTTTTTTGCCCCGATCAGTGGGGTCCCCGTCAACCAGATTCCACCTCAACTCTTAGGTGAAAAACGGGCTGACTACATCAACGTCCCCTTGGCGTTGTTGAGAATGGAACAACCCGAAGACTACTTGATCGATGAGGGAGACATTCTCGGTATCTACATCGAAGGTGTGATGCCACCTCAGGCCAACGAAGATCAACCCGTTGCCATCCCACCGGTTCACTTCCCCGAGGAAGGCAGCGACCTGCCACCGAGCGTCGGTTTCCCGATCCCGGTTCGTGACGATGGCACATTGCCGTTGCCTTTGATCGAGCCCCTCGACGTACGTGGTAAGACAATCACCGAAGTCGAGAACATGGTTCGCAAGGCCTACGTCGACGATGAAAAGATTCTTCGCAAAGGTCGCGACCGGATCTTAGTCTCGCTGATGCGGGAACGCACCCAACGCGTGATCGTCATCCGCGAAGACGGCGGATCGAACGACGCCGCAATCGCCGGTGGTAGCCGTCAATTCGGTAACGCTCAAGAAGTGATCAGCGGAACCGAGCGTCAGGGTGCCGGATACACACTCGATATGCCTGCATACAAGAACGACTTGATGCACGCATTGGCAGAAACCGGTGGATTGCCAGGCCTTAACGCCAAAAGCGAAGTGAAAGTCCTCAAAGCTTCACGCTTTAAAGGTAAGAACCGCGAAGAGATGATGATGCAACTCTTCGCCGGTCGTGGACCGATGGACGGTTGCTGCTTCGACATGTGCGGTGGTTGCGGTATGGTTGGCGTCGAAGGCATGGTCGAAGACCCCTTCAGCGTGACGATCCCTCTGCGTGTTCGTCCAGGCGAAATGCCACAAATCGATCCGGCTGACGTGATCCTCGAAGATGGCGACATCGTCTACATCGAAGCCCGCGACACGGAAGTGTTCTACACCGGTGGATTGCTCCCTGGCGGTCAGTATCCGCTGCCACGCGACTATGACCTCGACGTGATCGGTGCAATGTCGGTCGCAGGTACAGGCCTCGGCGGTTCGGTGCAAGGCTCCGGAAGCGGTGGCGGTGCAGCAGGTGCGTTGCTCGGCGGCGGCTTCGGCGGTGCCACCCCAACACAGCTCTACGTCATGCGAAAAGGTCCTTGCGGACAGGAGTTCACGATCGCTGTCGACCTGAAGAAGGCGTACAACAACCCGAACGAAAAGATTCTGGTTCAGCCTGGTGACACTCTGATCCTTCGCTACAAACCACACGAAGAAGCGTTGAACTTCGGTATCGTCGCGTTCTTCACCTACGGTATCCGCGAACTGTTCAACTAACTCTTGTAACCGTTGACGAATTCAAACTTGTCAACGACGACTCGAGTGCAAACACAACTCGCCGCTTTCTCCGCAGGCCATCTTCAATCGAAGACGCCACGGAGAAAGCGGCGAGTTTTTTTGTTGGATCTGTCGCTCGAAACGCCCAACACTGTTCAATCTTAATTCGACCGACGCAGTGTTATCAACGACAACTCCGGTCGACAATTGATCCGCAGTAGGTGCACACCACCGAGCCCACGCGAAACATGCATCGTGGTCGGTGCCCGGTAAAAGTCACCCGATGCCCAACGACTGCCGTGCCAACTCGGGCTCAAGATCGGTCCTGCAAGTGGCAATCGCCCTTGGCCCCCGTGGGTATGCCCGCACATCATGAAGTCGATCTCATGTCGACGGGCCCAGTCGTATTGATCAGGGCTGTGGCTAAGGCAGATCTTCAATGTGTCGGTCGGCAGATCAGACGCGATCGCTGTCATATCGCTGTCTGACGGACGGCCGAACCATGGAGCCTCATTTCCAACCATCAGCACGTCTGTTTGACGAAGCGAGTGCTTCAACGCACTTCCACCAACATCGGTCCACCCCGCCTCAATCATCTCGCGGCGGACTTCATCTGGCTCCGAAACACGAGTGTCATGGTTGCCGAGGATAAACAGACTACCGTCCGATGCTCTCGCCGGAGCAAAAATCTGCTTGAGCCAACCGATACACTGCTGAACATCGACGATGTCACCCGTCAACGCAAACAACTCGGGTTGCCAATCCAAAGCGTGCCCGATCACGTCGGTCATGAAGTTGGGTGTGAAGTGACCGGTCAGGTGAATGTCGGACAGATGTGCGATACGGTATCCCTCGAGCGATTCGGGAAGACCAGGCAATCGCACCTCCACATTTTCAATCGCGAGGTCGAACATCTGGTTGCACGGAACCCGCGACGACCACTGACATTTCCGCGTTTGCGCATAACGCTGAGTCGCGTTCGCATCGGCCGCGATACACCTCGACGTTCGAGACACGTCCGCGTGTTGAACGCCAAATATCGGGCGCCAAAGAAGCCACAGTGCGAAGAACACACCACCTAAGAACAAGCAAAGAACGCTATAGATTACGAGGCCGGCGGGTAACTCTCTCCAAGAGCCATTTGTAAAGGCGAATTCGGAAACCGCAGGAAAGAAGACCGCGAAAATGACCAAAGGGGTCATCCATGTTTCCACGAACGCGATTTTTTCGACCAACTTGATCCGCTTTCTTGGCCACCCCAGCGAGTTGACACGGTTGTAAAAAGTCAAACGAAGACCGAAGTGGGCGATCAGTGTGAGGATCACAAGGATGCAACTCATCAGGTTCTCAAAATCCATTCTAGAGAGCTTTCGGCTTCATCATTTCAATCAACGTCGCCGCTGCATGATCCATGAAATTCGACCAATCGGACAATTCACATTGATAGACCGCAACCGCAGCGGTCGGCAATCCGATCGCCGATTCCGCCAACCAAGACGCCGCGTGGCTGATCCCCGGATTGTGCCCAAGCACCATCACGGTTCGCGGGAAATTCACGCCTTTTTCATCCGTCAATGTTCCGGCTATCGAGACGCAATCAAAAATCGTTTCGGCGCGTGCCAGATACAGTTCCGGCCGAATAATAATGGCCGGTGTCGGCACGTCCAAATGCCGCCAGTACGACTCCATCAATGCCGCAGTCTGCTCGGTGCGTTTCGCGGATGAACATAAAATACAATCGGGAACGTGGCCTGAATCCGCGAACCAACGCGCCATCGCCGGTCCGTCACGACGCCCGCGCGGATTCAACGGTCGATCATGATCCGCGACGCTTTCCCCCGACCAATCGCTTTTCGCGTGTCGCATCAACAGCAACTTCAAGGACACCTCGGGCTCAATGCTCGACTCGGGGTTGGAATCAGGGGTTTGCGACATGCGTTCGTCAGATAGGAATGGATGCAACAAGCACGATCAAATCGGCTGCCACACTTGAAACCGCCTGCGTGGGCGATACAGTTGCCGGCACACTTACTTCTCGACTCGGAATACGAAATGTCCAAAAATCTCCATCGCCGCAAACCGAGCTTGGTCGTAGCCACGATCAGTCTAGTCGTTCTCTCTGCATCCTTGCAGTCCATCGCTTCCGCAGATGACTGGAGCGGGTGGTTGGGCGATGCACGCGACGATGTTTATCGCGAGACTGGAATTATCGATGAGATCCCTGACTCAGGGCTGACTGTCAAATGGCGGGCTCCGATCGCGGGCGGTTACGCCGGGCCATCGGTCGATGGCAACCGGGTGTTCGTGTTCGACTATGAAAAGAGTTCGGGAGAGGCATTCAACGCTCCCAACAAGCGGGCCAACATCTACGGAAAAGAACGCCTTCTCGTATTCGATGTTGACAACGGCAAGGAGCTTTGGCGGTTCGAATACGATTGCCCGTACAGCATTTCGTATCCGGCCGGCCCACGTTGCACACCGACCGTCGACGGTGACCGCGTCTACACGCTCGGTAGCGAAGGTGACCTTCATTGCCTCGACGTCGCTACCGGCGAGGTCAAATGGGCACGATCATTCAAACGTGATCTTTCTGCCGAGCCGCCCATCTGGGGCTTCGCTTCTCATCCACTCATCGAAGGCGATCTTCTCTACACCATGGTCGGCGGGAACGGCCAAGGGCTCGTCGCGTTCGACAAGATGACCGGCGAAATTCGCTGGAAAGCTCTCGATACCGCCGCCGGATACTGCCCACCGATCATCATGAACTACGCCGGCAAACGGCAATTGATTTCGTTCAACCCAGAAGGTGTCGACTCACTCGATCCGATCTCCGGTGAATCGTATTGGCATATCGACATCAGCCCTATGTATGAAATGTCCATCGCACGACCGATGCGAGACGGCGACCTGCTCTTCGCGAGCGGCATCAAGAACGAAGCCGTCATGATCAAACTCGATTCGCAAAAACCCGGCGCGTCTGAAGTTTGGCGTGGCGAACGCAAGTCCGCCGTTTATTGCAGCAACAGCACGCCCGCATTTGTCGACGGAGTGATCTACGGAACGGATTGCAACGATGGCAAGATGATCGCGGTTGATGCCAAAACTGGCGATCGATTGTGGTCCACCTTCCAACCAACTCGTCCCGATGAAAAACGTTTCATCAAGCACGGAACAGCGTTCGTCACACGAATTGGTGATACCGACCGCTATTTCCTCTTCAGTGAGATCGGCGATTTGATCATCGCCCGAATGACGCGTGATGGATACGAAGAACTCGGCCGCGACCACGTGATTGAACCGACCGGCGAAGCCTTCGGACGCGATGTGGTCTGGACCCATCCCGCCTACGCTCATCGAACCGCGTTCATCCGCAACGACAAAGAAGTGATCGCGGTTAGCCTCGAAGCACCGTCGAACTGAACGATCGTCACTATCCTGCGTTACCGGCCACCCACAATAATTTGGCCCACGAGTAACCAAACAAAGGTGAAAGTCACTCCGAATGCGGTGTGTACTGCGTCGACATTCATGGCGGCAACCTCAGGCAATTAGAAACGGCTCGCTGATTCGTTCGGATACGAATCGGAGCCTATCGGGAACGGAGACAGTGGGGCCGTTTCCCTGGCCTGAGTGCGCTGCGTCGGTATCGACACAGTTGCATCTATTTCCATGCGGCGCATCCGACGCCGCATGGTTAGATATCGGCATTCCGCTACAACAAATCTGTAAGAAAATCCCCGGGGCGGCAAAGCGAACGCAACCATCAAAGTCAACCATTCCGGCGACCTCTCGATGGTGGCGACCACGCACTCTACCAATCGGTGATCCGTTCTCCGGCACCGTTCCATGTCGGTGTCGGGTGTTTGATCTCCCCCGGACGAACACGCTGCTTGTCGGTCAACAGTCTCAAATGCTCTGAAAGATACAAACGCTTTTGAGTCTGTTCTGCGCGACGAAGCCGGTACAAAATTCTGCCTTTCCGGCGTACGTAGTACATCCCGGTAACGACGCCGACAAATAGCTCGCGTTCCATCCCCGTACCGATCGTTTCGACCTCGTCTCCGATATCGATCCCCTCGCCGGCGATAGGCAACCACATGCAGGGACGCAATCGAAACGAAAACTCACCGTACCGGTACTGATAGTACGTACCATCAAACCCATCACGACGCAGCACGCGTTCACTCGGTATCAGCCGTTCGACGAGTTGGACGTCGTCGGGATGGATGAACCCCGTTCCGTTTTCAGGCCAACGTGGTATCAAACCGTACTGAGGGAAAACTTGCAAAACGAACCAACCCACCAACTCAAGACTGAACTGCTATTCTTCGGTCAATACCAAACGCGATCACCAATCTTGTCGACAAATCGCCGAGCGGTCAAATATTGTCCGGTGGAACCCACCATCCAATGGCGAACCCCGAGACTTCGTGACAAAATGCGACGCCTCAGCGACGTCGACCCTATCAACCCGTTTTCCACCTGACCGCGAAATTCCTCGATGGACAACCCCCAGATCGCAGCCGTCTTTGAAGAACTCGCCGAACTGCTTGAATTCCGCGGCGAAAACCCGTTTCGCATTCGTGCCTACCAGAACGGCGCACGCGCGATCCGAGATCTCGACGAACCCATCCGAGAAATCGCCCAAGATCCCGAGCGTGATTTGTCAAAACTCTCTGGAATTGGCAAAACACTCGCCGAAAAAATTGGCGTTCTGCTCGAAACAGGCTCGCTACCCCAACTCGTTGAACTGCGCGAATCGGTTCCTGAAGTGGTAATCGCGATGTCACGAATCCCAGGTCTGGGTGCCAAGAAAGCAGCCAAGCTGCATGAGGAACTCGACCTGAACTCTCTCGACGATCTTGCCGCCGCATGCCGCGAAGGCAAAGTCGCCGCGATCAAAGGATTCGGCAAAAAAACGGAGAGCTCAATTCTTGACGGCCTTGCCATCGCCAAAGCTGCGTCAGAGAGAATCTACTGGGCCAACGCAGATGTGATCGTCGCCAACCTCACTGAACACATGAAGAACTGCGAGACAATCTCGCAGATGCAATGGGCAGGCAGTTATCGACGATGCCGTGAGACCGTCGGCGATCTCGACCTGCTCGCCGTCGCGAGCGATCGAACAAAAGCAATGGACTTTTTGGAATCCTATCCAGGCCGCGCGTCCACCATCCTTCGCGGTGATACGAAGATTTCGATCAGGGTTGAGAAGTCTTTCCAGGTCGACATGCGGCTCGTCGAGGCGGATCAATTCGGAGCAGCACTGCAGTACTTTACCGGCAGCCAAGCACACAACATTCATGTCCGCAGAATTGCCAAGGAACATGGACTCAAAGTCAACGAGTATGGCGTCTTCCGCATCGACGACGAGACTCGCGTAGCTGGAACGACCGAAGAAGAAGTCTACGCGTCAATCGGATTGCCAGTCATTGCACCGGAGTTGCGAGAAGACCGGCACGAATTCGAGTGGGCGGCAAACCAGACGCTACCGGAGTTGATCGAACCCGCCCATATGCGAGGTGATCTTCACATGCACACCTCGGCGACCGATGGGCACAACACGATCCGTGAAATGGCTGATGCCGCGATCGATCGAGGCCTGACCTACATCGCCATCACCGACCACAGCAAACGTGTGACGGTCGCAGGGGGTTTAGACGAAGACCGTCTGCTCGAACAATGGAAGATTATCGACGAGATTCGTGACGAGTACTCCGATCGCCTGACAATCTACAAGGGTATTGAATGTGACATCCTGGAAGCGGGCGGAATGGACCTCCCCGACGAAGTGCTCGGCCAAGGCGACTGGGTGCTAGCGAGTGTGCATTTCGGGCAGAAACAACCACGGGACCAAATCACCGATCGCATCCTCGGCGCGATTGAAAACCCTCACGTCCACTGCATCGCGCACCCTACGGGGCGGCTCATCAATCGCCGTGACCCTTACGAGGTCGACATGGACGCGGTGATGAAAGCCGCGAAACAGCACGGGAAGTTTCTAGAACTCAACGCCAATCCGGCTCGCCTGGACCTCAACGATATTCATCTCGCGGCCGCCAAACGGTTGGAAATTCCGATCGTGATCAACACCGATGCGCATCGGATCGAGGGGCTCGATGTGATGCGGTTTGGCATCCTCCAAGCACGCCGTGGTGGGCTGACAGCAGCCGACGTCGCAAACACGCTCGATGTCGAATCGTTCACCAAACTTCGTAAAAACATGGGCCAGATTTGATCGCCTACGACAATTTTACGCTGACGGAATCGTCTTCATTTTCTCGCACCTGAATGTCGAGGTCAAGAAAGCGTCGCAGAACTTCGATGTGTGTCTGGCAATGTAGCGAGAGCTTCGTTGTCCGAAACTCACTTCGCTCATTCGACAGAACGGCAATTCCGCTCGGTAGCAAAAGCTGGTCCGCGAGATAGTTGCCCACGGGCACACCGCTAGCGAGATAGGCTTTTGCTTCACGCAGTGCGGAACGTGCCACTCTTTCAGCGCGGACACCGACGCGACCAAACCCCGTCGCCATCTCTGTCACATTGTCGAAACCACATTGAATCATAACAACGTTCCCGGGACCGCCTGACTTTTCGATCGGACGAGTCTCGAAGCAGTCCGGATGCCACCCGGTTTTCCGACGAATAATATCGCATTCACGTTCGCCGACAGACATTGGGATGTCTGCCACTAATGACCGCACCTCGGTTCGCAGTTCACCTTTTCGCTCAACCAATGACAATCCTTTGAGGCCTTCGGTAGGCTTGATGCGCAGTTCGATCTTGCCACCACCTGCCGGATAAAACCCATGCGATTCGATGGACGCATTCACGCTCGCATTCATTCTGGCAAGCAGCGGCAAAAAGCAATTCGCGAAAAAATCAAATGGCGGCGCCCACTGCGCATGAGTGCCACCTTGAATCGTCACAATCGACTCCCTATTCGCAAACAACAAAGCTGGCAAAACCGTTTGAGCAACCAACACGGCACTGCCTGCTGAGCCAACCTCGAACGCGTACTCGCCCCCTTCCAACGTATGCGGGACGAGCCGAAGACTTGACGAACGCAACTCGGCACCGACGACATCGGCACGGGTAATTGCCTGGATCGCTTTCACTCCAGCAAGATGCTGTCGCAAGAGACCAGGTTTTGTGCGTCCTCCGCGAATTTGATCGATCTCAACAGCAGTACCGGTGACCGCCGCCAACGCCAGCGAGGATCGAACAATTTGTCCGCCACCCTCGCCGGCGCTACCATCGATTTTGATCACCTTCACTTAGTCATCCGCCTTGCTCGCGTCTTTAATAACAAACCGAGCCTTCAGTCGTGCGACTTCGCTCGCCAGCCCCGCCGACTCGACGGATCGTAGAACCTCGTTGAAATTCTTATAAGCCGCGGGGGCTTCATCGATCGGGTAACGTCGGCAATTGCTGAGAATATCCTCGTCATCGAACTCGCTATCAACGGCGGATTGATCGAGCACACGTTTGGCATGTCGCCTTCCGAGAACTCTCCCCGCACCGTGATTGACGCTGTAGCAGGAGGCCTCCGCACCTTCGTTCGCGACCATCACCACCGAACCATCTCGCGGATTCCCCGGCAACAAAATCGGGTGTCCCGTTTTTGCAAACGGAGTTCCCGCCAACGCGTGATGCCCACCAGGGATCGCTCGAGTCGCCCCTTTGCGGTGCACCCACACAGGTCGATCATCCATAATCTCTTTCCGCGCGATGTTATGACTAATGAAGTACACGAGGTTGCCCTTGGTGCCCGGAAAAACTTCCTGAAAGGCCTCTAATACGAGTGCATTGATCAGCAAATGGTTCACTGTTGCAAAGTTGGCTCCGAGAGCCATATCGTCCAGATAGTCGTTTGCTTCATCGCTTCCCAACGGCGCATAAACGAGTTGGCGGTCACCCGCCGGAAACGGAATTCCCCATTGCTCAAACTTACCTTGCAGTTGACGGAACTGTCCCGATGCGAGGTTGTGTCCGAAGCCTCGCGACCCACAGTGCGATAGGAACGCGACCTTTCCATCCTCTAGCCCAAACGCACCAGCGACCTTTCTGGCCCGCTCGTTCTCGGCGACGTGAACTACCTCGCACTCTCCGAAGTGATTTCCTCCACCGTAAGAGCCGAGTTGCTTCATCTTGTCGTTGAAGTTGCTCATGTCGCGGCGCGTCAACAATCTCTCCAATCGCGTTTCGAGCGCACTACCTGTTTCATCGTGCCCGAGATGGAAAGCATCTTCGCAACGGTATGTCCACGATGTCGGTATCCCCAAGGCACGGCAAACATCCTCGCTTGCACCCTCGACGACCAGTTGTCGACCTAGCGTACGGTTTACGTGACGTGACTTTTCCGCATGACGCTGACCTTTCCCAGCACCGGTGGGTGTACGCCGACAAATTTGCGAAATGAGTTCACGCCGAACCTTTCGATCCGTGATCGCTTCGGCGGGAAGATCAAGTTGCAACAAACTCATCGAACATTTGATGTCCACTCCCACCGGACCTGGATAGATATGCGTTGGCGATACCATCACACAGCCTACTGGTGCACCGTATCCACAATGCGCATCGGGATTGAGCACCAGATCGGTAACACCTGGAGCGAGTCGTGAATTCACGGCCTGTTGTAGACAAAGGTCGTCAAAGGTCTCACGAATCGCTGGCGTTCCAAAGACCTTGATCGGAGGAGTGGTCTTCGTCGGCAACATCGCGGTTGCCTCACCTGTTGGGATCATACGAGACGGCGTGTTCGTTTCGTGGGCGCGTGCTCGAGATTCGGTCGTCGCTGCTGTATTCATTTGATTTCCCAATAGGAACGGTTGACGGATTTGTTTCCGGTTACAACGCATTCGCTGTGCCGACTCACATCAACATTCCATAACACACTACCACGGTTAGACTTACGACTAGATCGACAATTCCTACCCCAAGTTGCATCCCGATATCCTGTATACTCACAGATGCCTTTTTATATCTCTGGATACACTATGAAAACAGTCGTCATTGGACTTCTCGGCGTACAACTCGATCAACCTCGCAAGTCGCGTGACCGCTGGAACCACTGGCGTCCTTCGGTCGCCGTCTGCCAACAGGACGATCTTATCGTTGACCGATTCGATCTGCTCGTGGAGCGTCGCTACTCAAAGCTAGCAGAACAGGTCATCGGTGATATCACGACGGTTTCTCCTGAGACCCGTGTCCAGCGTCACGACATCTCGTTAAACGATCCCTGGGATTTTGAAGAAGTGTACGCGACGCTGCACGGCTTTTGCCGGCAGTACCCGTTTGAGCCGGAACATGAGCGGTACCTTGTTCACATCACAACGGGAACCCATGTCGCACAAATCTGCCTGTTCCTTTTAACAGAGTCACGTCATTTTCCTGCCCGACTCTTGCAGTCTTCACCTCCTACTACGCAGCGTCAATCCCGTCGCAACTCGCCGAAGTCGGTCGAAAGACATTCTGTAGGTACGTATCAGATCGTGGACCTAGATCTGTCGCGATACGACGACCTCGCAAAACGATTCAAACAAGAACACGACGAGGCGGCCTCGATTCTGAAAAGCGGTATTAAGACGAGGGATCCTGCATTCAATGCGATGATCGACCGCATCGAGCGAGTGTCGCTTGCTACGAAGGCTCCGATTCTGATGACCGGTCCCACCGGAGCCGGCAAAACACGACTCGCCAAGCGAATCTACGAACTCAAACGGAACCGCCGACAAGTCGATGGGCCTTTCGTGGAAGTGAACTGCGCCACCATTCGTGGCGATCAAGCGATGTCGACGTTGTTTGGACACATCAAAGGAGCGTTCACCGGAGCCAACCAAGCTCGTGCTGGGTTACTCAAAACCGCAGACACCGGCATGCTATTCCTCGACGAAATTGGGGAACTCGGAATGGACGAACAGGCGATGCTGTTGCGAGCAATCGAAGACAAGACGTTCATGCCGGTTGGCTCTGACCGCCCGACCTGCAGCGACTTTCAACTCATTGCCGGATCCAATCGCGATCTTCTTGCGGATGTGGCCGGTGGGAAGTTCCGCGAAGATCTACTCAGTCGAATCAATCTCTGGACGTTCCGATTGCCAGGGTTGGCTGAGCGACGCTCCGACATCGACCCGAACATCGATTTCGAACTTCATCAGTATGCAGTCAGCAGCGGGGACAAGGTCACCTTCAACCAGGATGCTAGAAAAGCGTTCTTACGCTTCGCCACAGATCCATCCACCAAATGGAAAGCCAACTTCCGCGATTTGAACGCCGCAATCACACGAATGGCGACACTTTCCGACAACGGGCGCATTACGAAAAAGCTCGTCTCGGAAGAAATCGTTCGACTCCGCGCCGGATGGACTTCATCGAATCCAAACGATCTCTCGGCCCCCCTCCTGACGGAATGTCTGGATGATGTGGCAATCGAACAGATCGATCGGTTTGACCAGGCTCAACTTTCCGAGGTCATACACGTTTGTCGAAAGCACAAATCACTCTCGGCCGCCGGAAGAGAACTGTTCCAAGCTTCACGTCTGCTAAAGACGCGCCCCAATGATGCTGATCGCCTACGCAAATACTTAGCCCGCTTCGGACTTCAGTGGGAAGACGTGCAGCAATCGAGCTAGAATTTTTTAGTGCCTTGATCGCTAGTGCAGGCTCGTCGCAAGATGATGCTTTCCATGAAAATGGAAAGAGATTCCGGATGAAACAGTTGCGAGAATCAAAACGTTTCCTCTGCGGCGGTGTGTTGAAGACACGCAAACCCACGTCAGGCAAATACGAGATTGCCTTTCGACGATAAGTCACTCTACCAATGCTTCAACCGTTTCCCACCAACTGCATGATTGGAAACCTACATGCCATTCCTGTCTGGTAGCCTGTCGTTTGAAAGATTTCGCGTAGAGAATTTTGACGCTGATAGTTTCGACCAGGAACATGTCGACCTGATGGCCAAGTATGCGGCGGGCAAGTTCGAAACCAATTCAACCGAAAACGTGCATACCGGTTTTCTCGGTGGAGCGCATCTTTTTGACCAGGACTTCGACCTCGACAAGAACGTAATCAACGATGCGGTTCACTTCGGAATCCGCATTGACACGAACCAAATCCCGTCCGCAATCAAGAATGCCTGGTTGCAAATGGAGTTGGCGGCACGAGCGAAAGACAACCCGAGCGGCGTGGCAACAAAAGCCCAACGAAAGGAAGCGAAAGAAGCCGTCGAACAACGCTGTGAGGTAGAAGCAGCGACCGGCAAGTATCGCAAGTTTCAACCGTTTTCCCTTCTATGGGACTACGGCTATAAAATGCTCTACTTCGGGGGAACCGCTGGAACGGCCAGTGGGCACTGCGCGGATTTGCTCGAACGTGTTTTTCAAGTTGAACTCGGACATGTCAGCGCCGGCACGATTGCTCAGGCTTGGGCGATCGAGGCAGATCGATACGCTGAGATGGACGATGTTGTGCCGGCAGGTTTTTGTCCCGGACCGGTCCATGGGAGCGTCGCCTGGGCGAATGAACACTCGCAGGCTCCCGATTTTCTTGGCAATGAGTTCCTACTTTGGTTGTGGTGGACGCTAGAAACCCAGACAGACACCATTACCATCCCCGACGGTTCAGAGGTCACCGTCATGCTGTCGAAGACGCTGACTCTCGAATGTCCTGTTGGTGAATCAGGCAAAGAAACAATCACGGCCGAGTCACCCGTCAAATTGCCGGAAGCCATGCAAGCGATTCAGCATGGCAAGCTGCCACGCAAGTCGGGAATGATCATTGTTCGGGACGGACAACAATTCGACCTCACCCTGCAAGCTGAAACGTTTGGAATCAGCGGTGCGAAAATCATTCTCGATGATGACGCTGAGTTCGAGAACGAAGACCGCATCGAAGCTGTACGAACACTCTGCGATACCGTTGACGGAATGTTCCACACCTTCTGTGAACGCCGGACCAATGAAACTTGGTCGAAGGATCTGCAGTCGATCCAAAACTGGCTCGCACCGGTCCAACAGAGAGGCAATCAAGCCGCGTGATGCCGAAGCGGGATCAATCCTGAAAGATGAGAAAGACAACCGCAACTGCTTTTGCCTCAGTATCGCGAAACCACGAAAAAAGCCGCTGATCATCGACCAGCGGCTTTTCGTTCATGTTCTCGCGTGGCTGTCTTAGTTGTCTCTCAACAACTCTTGGATGCCGTAGGTAAAGAAGGTTCCCAATCCGAAGTTCAGAAGTTCTTCTTCACACTTGTACTGCAAGATCAGCGTGTCGCCAGGCTGCACCAAAGGACGACTTCGTGGATCGTTCACAGCTTTCGCTAGGTCGACTTCGATAGCGATTTGACCGTTGCACGGCGTCTTACGAAGGATGTACAGCATTCCCGGTGGCACGCCACCGACGCTGGATGCACCGCCGAAACCTCCGCCTCCAGATCGTCCTGCAGTTGAACCGACACCTTGGCCAGCAAGTGCCATCGCTCCAAGTACATCGAGATCGTAGTCGCGAGGCAGCAGGTGCTCGCCACCTGGAAGCAGACCTCCGGTGTAGAACACTTCCGTCTCACGGTTTTCAATGTAGACGATGTCACCATCCTGCAGCGTGATGTCAGATTCCGCGATGTTTGGAATGACTCCTGGACGCACTCGCAGTGGAATTCGCAAGATCGAAGGATCTTCCGGAAGTTCTGGTGGGCAATAGCAAGGATCGGACATCGCTACGCGTTGTTGTGCCCAGTACTTGCGAAGGAAGTCGGCACGCTTACGCTTATCTGCTTCCGATGCACGAAGGACCAACACTTCGTTCTTTGCGGTAAGACCTGGAAGCCCGCCCGTTTCCACGAGTGCATGAAGAACGTCGTTCTTGTATGCAGGGAGCTTTACCAAACCGCCAGAGGCTGCTTTGTCGCTGCCTCGTAGCGTCTGGTCACCGCGCCCTCCAGCTAGGCCACTGCTTGCGTCTTCCCGCACCACGATCACGTCGAACGTACGTTCCTTGATCAAGGTAACGATCGGGCGAGCCTTCTCTGCGCGAAGAATGTCATTCTCGATGTAAGACTGGCGAATCTTCTCTCGAACCTGCTCGAGAGTCAGGCCTTCTACCTGAAGCGGCTCGATCAGCGGCAGTGCCAACGTCCCGTCATCTTGAACGGCGATCGGGTACCCGATCGATGGAGGCAGCGTACTGTTCTCTTCAGGGAAGTTAACCGGTGGCGGTTCCGGTGGTGCATTTGGCGGATTGAACGGCAACACGCCTTCAATGTAAACACCGAGAATGTCATCCGGACCGAGCTGATAGTCACGCGGTGGTTCGAGGGAAAGCAGAGCAATATCGACCGGTACAAGATCGTTTTTCGGTGGTGGAAAGAAATCCGGTGACAGTCGATGCGCAGGAATCCCGTTGATTGGCTGGGTCAGCGTCGAACATCCGGTAAAGGAAGCCACTATCGCGAGTGCGAGACTGCACCCAATGGTCGAGCGGAGTTTCCGCCAGACTTTGGAATGTATGAAGTTGGTGTTCATCCTTGAACTCTCCAGAAAAACGATCGGGTGACTTTACGCCCGTGATTGATTGAGATGAAAGTGGTTCAGACCAACAGAAAGAACCATTGGGCGACGACACCATGGCCGATCGCGTTAGGTAGGTGTCTCCCGACGAAGCGGAAGGTGATGACTTACGAGTTGGGTGACGGCTTTCCGAAGATCTCCTCGATCACCATGTCGATTTCTTCTTGACTCGGATCATTCACAGCACTGGTCTCCGTTGGCATCGACATTGGTGACGATACAGGCACCAATTCCATGGCCGGATTCGCATCAACCTCAAGGCTGGCTTCGCTAGTCGCACCGCTGTCGCTAAAGGACAACTCGGTAGTTGACTGTTTCACAGGACGCCGGCCGAGTTCGTCTAAGAACGGATCGTCTTTCAGTTGTGGAACATCGGGCGTCGGCTCTGCTGCACCCGGGATCACTTCAATCGCGTCCACTTTTGGAGCTGGCGAGATGTTCTCGCTTGGGTCCGCATCAATATCCTCGAGCGTGACTTTCCCAGGAACCAAAGTTTCTCCTTCTTCGAGAACGATTCCTGCTGGCAAACCAGCCTGCATCGGCATTGGTGCCGGCACTGCTGGAGTTGGTGCCGCTGTTCCGGTCATGTTCGATGTCATATGCGGAACGGCGTTCAGACGGATCATGTTGTAGTGACCGATCCCGTCTTCCTCGGCTGCTTTGACCCCCAGCGGGAATCCTTCAAACCAAGCGTTCACAGCGGCCTGACCGTTACCCGATTGGTGACGCCATCCCCAATACTGTGGAGAAACCACAGTGGGCGTGCACCCTGAGCCGCCGGTGGCAACCTCGAGATATCCGGCAATGAATCCGGCCCGCAGGTCTTTGGCATAGCGATGACCTCGATAGCAGTGCCTGATTCGAAGCCAAGCCCGAGTCGCCATCACTTTGTTGCGATGACTGATCATGAAGTCGTCGATGCACTCATTGTTATTGAGCTTCATTTGAAGCCCACTCCACATCGTGCAACCGGCGAATCCAGACGCGGTCACTCCTAGGGCCAATCCGAGTGCCAAACGTTTCAACGAGCGAAAGCGTCGAGTCGCTGTGGCGGTAGCAGATAAGGACTCCTTCGGGAGCCCTGTTTCATTGTTGTTCAACACGGGCATCATAGCCGGTTCCCCTCGCGGCGGATTAGTCAACTTCGCGCGAAAGTCGCGCAAAACAGCTCCTGCCACCATCTCGCCCCCCATAGGCTACAACGGCGTCCAGAATTCGGAAAATACGACCTGAAGCGATTACAACGCCTCTGGAATCTTCCTTGGTTACTTATCGCCTGTTCAAGGCGCACGGTTTAACCAAATGAGCCCGAAATCCGAATCCTGCCTTTCGTTCGGATATTAACGGCCGCAACAATTACTCCAAGAAGCCCCCAAGATGGAGAAACAGGATTCGCAGAAGCATAGTTTTGAGCAGACACCTCATCACCATTCAGCAACCATCGACCAGAACGTATACATTTGCTCCCTTTTTGGGAAATCCGGAACTCGTACCTCGCAAGTTCTTCAGAAAAAAGGGTTTTCACAATGCCAAAAATCGTTCTGGTAGCTAGGTTTAGCTAAGCATTTGATAGAACTGACAGGGGAAAACGAGCGTGATTACTTGTTAAGAGAGGTTTCCGAGCACGCCCAGGCGAAGAACGCCAGGAAACAGAGGTAGACTTCGTTGGCGTCGGTGGAAAGAATCGCCGTGTTCAATTACCCTTCAATTCTCGTCTGCACGAAATTGCATTCATTGTTCTCTCTTGCCCCCATTTAACATTGAATACCTTTTCAGCATTTTTGACCGCGTTTTTCGTCGCAGTACTACTAGTACCGGTCATCAGAGCCCTCGCAATTCGGATCGGTTTGGTAGACAAACCGGACGCTGAACGAAAGCTGCATAGTCGGCCAATCGCGCTTGCTGGCGGTGTCGCGGTATTCCTCAGCATGGTCATCGCAATGGCCGTGGTGATTGGTTTTCAAAACAGCTGGGACATTTCGTCCGTCTTGGACGAGTTCAACAAACCCTGGTCTGTCCTACTCGGATCAGCTGTAGCAATTCTTGTACTCGGTTTGGTCGACGACAAATGGACGCTGCGCGGACGACAAAAGCTGCTCGCCCAATGTGTCATTGCGATGGTAATTGTGGGTAGCGGCACAGTCTTGAACGTGGTCGGCTTGATGGGAATCGATGTTCCGTTGGGAATCTTCGCCATTCCGGTTAGCGTTCTTTGGCTACTACTTTGCATCAACGCACTGAACCTCCTCGACGGTGCGGACGGAATGGCGACAACTGTTGGCATTTTCGTTTCAGGCAGTTTGGCCATCGTTAGTTTGCTCAATGGAAACGCAGTGCTCAACGTGGTTGCCGCGTTTGCGTTGTGTGGAGCACTCGCTGGCTTTCTGATTTACAACCGTCCTCCCGCATCCATTTTTCTCGGCGACGCGGGCAGCATGATGATTGGGCTTCTCGTGGGCGTGTTGTCCATGTGGTGTTCGCACAAGGAAACAACCGCATTCGCTGCCGCGCCGCTCGCCATTCTCGTCCTGCCACTATTCGATTCCCTTGCGGCAATCGTCCGCCGGCGTTTGACTGGACGGAGCATTTACGCGACCGACCGTGGCCACATGCACCATCTGCTCAATGAGAAGTTTGGCAGGGCTGGCACCCTATGGATCGTCGCCGTAGCCTGCTCGGTTAGTTCGGCTGCAGCGATAGCGTCGACCTGGCTGCACCAACCGTGGATCGCTCCTCTCGGAGCAATTGCCGTGCTTGCTGCGATGGTAGGCACGCGAACCTTTGGCTACTCCGAATTCCGGCTTATCGCTGGGCGAGCTCGACATTTTGCGAACTCATTCATGGTCCGTCCGCAAGTTTGTGAAACCAAGAAGCACGAACGAGCAGTGAAAGTTCAAGGCGATGGTCCTTGGCAGGACGTTTGGGAACCTCTGGTCGACTTCGCTGATCGTCAGGGTCTCGCCAGCGTCAAGATTGACGTCAACATGGCTTGGCTCCATGAGAGCTACCATGCCACATGGCGAAGCATCCGGCTTCCCGAACCTGCAATGCAGAGTCTGGTTCGTGTCCCTTTGTTCGTTACGCGCGGCGTAGGCGAAGACTCTGAACGAGTACCAATCGGACGTATTGAGATTATTGCCACATCTAGCGAAGACTCACTAAACCGACTCGGAGACTTCCTTGAACATGCAGGTGAACTGCAGACGCAAGTCGAATACGTCGTGAAGAAAATCGAAGACCTGCAAGAATCTCGATCGCGAAAAGGGAAGAAAGTGGTCGACCAGGGGGTTTCGGTTCCCGTCGACAACGACGCCTTGGCCAAAATGTCCTAGCCTTCAGCTATAGAAGCACAGGTAAGCGGTCGGTTCGTCCACGCGAACTTGAAACTTCTCATTGGCGTCGACTCGGAATTCTTGCCCTGCGGGAACCTCTCGAAAGCTCCCCTCGCCTGGCAGTTTTACCTGCATCGTTCCGGAAACCACCTTCATCAACTCTTTCTCGGTGGTGCCGAATTCATATTCACCCTCTTGCATCACGCCAGACGTAACGCGTCCTTCACTGTTCGTGAAACCGATTGACTTGACCTTACCGTCGAAATATTCGTTCACGTTCATGTGAGGAGTTTCCTTCTAGCTCTTTGGAGGTGCGTTGCGGCGGGTGTATCTGAAATAGGTGTAACAATCAACAACATCGGCATTCGAGACCATTCGTAGGCCGGCATGACCGATACTGGTTGTGGTGGAGACCGGCGGATTTTAATCCGATTGAGGCAGGATTCGGAACCAGTCTTGCTGAGTACAACTGCCGTTCATGGCCGTTTAGCAGAAGCACCACCGGTGTTCGCTGTGAAAGGATGACATCGCTCCTATAATAGGAAGCTAGAGAAAGGCTGCGCGACCTAAACACGCAAATCTCTTAAACGGCAGCTAGCCAACCAAGTAAACACTTTGCACCGAGACTTCGGATTCGATATGTCGTCAACGACGGAACAGCTGCGTCCCGAACTCGACAGACTACTTACCGACTTTAGAGTCGATGAAGACGACAACAACGACGAACTATATCCATCGAGTCGATTCGGGTTCCTGAAAGACGCACCCGCTTGGTTGATCAGCACACTGCTGCACGTCGGAATCCTGCTTGCCCTCGGACTTGTTTCATTGACCGATCCGGTTCGCATGGTCAACGTGCTCTCTGCAACTGCGACCGGCGAGGAAGGTCCGGAGATCGAAGAGTTCTCGATTGAGCAGATTGATCCAGGCGAGATGGAGGTCGTTGAAGATACATCTGAGCCGGTCGAGATGACCGAGTCGTTTGACATGGCGGAACCAATCCCTCTCGACGTTCCTCTGGACATTGCCGCCGTACCGCTCGACGTATCTGATTTTGCATCCGAGATGGCGCCCACCGCAGCAACTTTGCAAACGCTCGCGTCAGTACAGACGTCTGCAATGGACAGTCGCTCGGACAAGATGAAGAAAAAGCTGTTGCGTGAATACGGCGGGAACTCCGCTAGCGAAGCCGCAGTCACCAACGCGCTGAAATGGATTTCCTTGCATCAAATGCGAGACGGGCGATGGACGTTTGCTCATAACCTCGTTTGCAACAATCGGTGTGGAAACGGTTGCGAAGAGAAACGATCGACCGCATTCAATGGGGCGACAGCGATGGCGTTGTTGCCGTTCCTCGGCGCAGGACAAACTCACAAATCAGGTGACTTCCAATCCGTTGTCAGACGAGGATTGAAGTATCTCATTCGCTCTGGCAGACCGGGCGTGAAGTCAGGGCTTCCAGTGCTAGACCTGAGTGAACGCGACGGCAATATGTACTCACACGGCCTAGCGACCATCGCGCTGAGCGAGGCCTATGCGATGACAGAGGACCCGACGCTCGCTGCGCCAACGCAGGCGGCGATCAACTACATCGTCGCGGCTCAGTGCCGTGACGGTGGATGGCGATACGCATTCCAAGACGCTCGAGGCGGCGACACCTCTGTCGTTGGATGGCAAATCATGGCACTCAAAAGTGGTTACATGGGACATCTGACCGTGCCACCTCAGACGATCATGGGATCCATGCGATTCCTCGATAAGGTCCAATCTAACGGCGGCGCCTGGTACGGATACGCCCGGCCGGAAACCGAACTGAGACCCGCCACAACCGCTGTCGGCTTGCTCTGCCGGATGTACACGGGTTGGGACATCAACAACCGAGCACTGCAAAAAGGCGTCGAAGGTCTCGCTGAGACTGGCGTGCTCAAGAACGACATCTATTACAACTACTATGCCGCTCAGGTTCTTCGGCAAACAGGCGGCCCCGAGTGGGAAAAGTTCAACACGGAACTGCGAGACTGGTTGGTCGACACGCAAGCGAAAGAAGGAGGCGCCAAGGGAAGTTGGTTCTTCCGAAGCAAACACGTGTCAGGGGCAGGACGGCTTTGCATCACGTCCTTTGCCACAATGATCCTCGAAGTCTACTACCGGCACATGCCGCTATATGCCGAGCAAACAGAGGAAGACGAGTTCCCTCTCTAACCAGTCGCCGGCAGTGCTCGATTCTGGTCGCGCCGAAGAGGGCTGTATCCGGCGAGCGGTCCGAGATCTACCGATTCACTCGACGGGTCGGCAAGAAACGTACGGTAGTACAACGCGAGCATCAACAAATCGAAGTCCACGTCCGAAACGAAATCGAATCGCTCGATCAGTGGGATTGCTAGGTGACGTGCGATCTCGGTTCTTCTCCCCGGCGTCAGGTAATGTCGACGCTCGGCGTAAACTGCGAGCGTGCGAGCCATGCTGCGTGAGACTTGGTAATCACCGGGGATGAAAGAGGCCAAAGGTGCCACGCGTGGATCGTCGATGTTGGCGATCGGCAACCTCCACGTTTTCTCATCGACAATCACCATCGTCCCCGCCGCAATATCGCCGAGCCGTTGCATCCTCCGTGTGCAGACAACGCTAATCATTCCAATGATGCCAGTTGGAATGAAGAGCATCGGTGGCATGTCCATCGCGGCAGCGGGCAGCGTTGACATCGGGGCGAGATCCGCAATCCGAAGCAAATTTCGGATGATCGCTCGCCGACCGGTGATCGGACAGCCGTCGACATCGATCACCCGAATTCCGAACATCCATTTACCAACGGTTCGGCCGTTGAAATAGGTTTCCATCGCCGCACCATAGAACCAACTGATCAGGAAATACCCGACCAGTCCTGCCCCGAATGCGAATGAGCCGAGGATGTCGATATTGATCATGCCGACTACAAAGGTCAGCGTTAGCGCCACAATCGCAATGACAGCGTAGCGCACAAAAACATCCACCAGGTACGCAGGCAATCGGCGAAATGGTCCTGCCAATTGATATTCAAACGCGATATTCTCCGGTGTCACCACTTCGATCGTGGTATCCAATGGCCGTGAATTACGTTCACGGCGCACATCGCGATTCGCTCGCGCTCGTGGCTCGGAAGCAGGCGTCCCTTTAGAGGTGGAGATTCGGTCGTCAGAATTAGTCGTGGTCGGCATGAGCCCAATTTACACGAATTCGCCCTACACCGGTGTACGTACACGAGCCTGGTTTTTGTTAAGTTACGCTAGCTCGCGGAAAGATTGCGGTTTTCCGAGTTGATCGATGCATCCGCACTTGTCCCGCATCGCGAAACCGCCGCGTCCCACCACCACCTTCATCTGAGAGAACCTCGATGTCGTCATCCAGTATTGACCAGACCGAATTGGAAACCAGTGCCGAGAAGCCTGCGGCGTACCAAACGCGGCCATCCGGTTCGAGCGGTCTACCTGGTGGTATTCCCTACATCATCGGAAACGAAGCCGCCGAGCGTTTCAGTTTCTACGGCATGAAATCGATTCTAACGATCTTCATGACCGATTACCTGCACTGGATGGGCACGTCCGCCACCGGCACAGGAATGAGTAACGCGGAAGCGACCGAACACTATCACTCGTTTACGATGGCGGCCTATTTCTTTCCGGTGCTCGGGGCACTCTTGGCCGACGTCTTTCTCGGTAAGTACAAGACGATCCTCTATCTATCCATCGTTTACTGCTTCGGCCACGCCGCATTGGCGTTCATGGGCTCTCCACCGATGAGTGCCGGTTGGTGGCTGTTTGCAGGACTCTTCCTCATTTCAGTCGGATCCGGTGGGATCAAACCGTGCGTGTCCGCCCACGTCGGCGATCAGTTCGGAAAATCAAACCAACACATGCTGACGAAAGTTTACCAGTGGTTTTACTTCAGCATTAACTTCGGCGCGTTTCTCTCGACGCTACTTACCCCGTGGGTCCTACAGCACTACGGTCCGCACTGGGCATTCGGGATACCCGGTGTCCTGATGGCCCTGGCAACGTTTTTGTTCTGGTTAGGACGAAACAAGTTCATTCACATCCCACCGGGCGGCACCACTTTCATCAAAGAGACGTTCAGCGCGACCGGCATCGCGGCGATCGCAAAGTTGATGATTATCTTCTCGTTCGTTGCTGTTTTCTGGGCCTTGTTCGATCAGACAGGATCGTCGTGGGTACTTCAAACGAAAAGCCTCAACCGGACTTGGCTCGGCATGACTTGGCTGGAGTCACAGATCCAGGCGATCAATCCGATTCTGATTCTCACTCTGATTCCTGTCTTTCAATTCGCTATCTATCCGCTCGTGAATCGTGTCTTCACGTTGACACCAATTCGCAAGATTTCGATCGGCCTCTTTGTCATGGTCGGTGGATTCGCGATTGTTTCGATGCTGCAAGAGAAAATTGATTCCGGTCTCGAACCCTCGATCGCGTGGCAGTTCTTAGCGTATGCGGTTCTCACGGCGTCCGAGGTGATGGTTTCGATCACCTGTCTGGAGTTTGCCTACACCCAGGCTCCCAAGAGCATGAAGTCTGTAGTGATGGCAGTGTTCCTTTTGTCGGTGTCGTTGGGTAACGCCTTCACCGCCATTGTCAATCACTTCATTCAGACGCCCACGGTTACCGGATTGGTAGCGCAAGTCGAACCTGAGAAAATGTCTACCGGCGAGTCGGTCAGCAATGGCGACTTCAGCGGGACATTTCTCGACGTGAGCGAGAGCAAACCGCAAACGATGCAGCTTCTTGTCACCGGCCCCGACGATCAAAAAGGAACCGACGACGATGTGGTGCTAACGTTAGATTCTGATGGAGTTGTTGAATCAATCTCGAACGCCTCCAAGCCGATCTTTGAAGAGGCAGCCGACCAAATCGAGAAAGCGTTTTTCGACTCGGCAGAATCGTCCGGTGATACGCTACCGAGTATCGAACAAATTGAAGCACTGCTAGGCGACCTCAAGGACGCACACGGAAACGCGATTCGCTACAAATTGATCTCGCGTGACCGATACCAACTGGTTTCCGAGGGTGCCGACGGGATCGATGGTACGAAGTGGGACGAAACGCTAACCGGCATCCTGCAACGCGTCACTCGCGATGAAAACGCGGCAGAAGGAGAACCGTACTACAGTTGGCTCGAACGCCAACGCATCAAACTCATCGGGGAAGGAGATCCCGAAAAGATCGCAGCCGCAAAGGCTAAGATCGAGAACGACCGCGGGGGAGGTGGCGAAACGAGCTTTTCGCGTGACTACGCCATTGGCGGTCGAGTTTTGCTCGAGGGAGCCGATTATTTCTGGTTCTGGACGAAGTGCATTTTGTTCACAGCCATTGTTTTTGTTCCCGTTGGATACCTGTATAAAGAGAAGACATATATCCAAGACGAAACCGACGACGAGATGCATGAAAAATCTCTCGCCGACGAGTCGATGTCGGCGTAAGTGCCTTCACCTGACGTCGTCTAATCCTGCCGACGGAAAGTGAAATGCTCCAACTGATCGCCGAACAGCCGATGATCACCGCCTTGATGCTCGCGGTGCTCGCGGCGGCACTCTTGTTCGGCTGGCTTCAAACGGGACGAAAGCAACTCGCTATCATCGGCCTGGTGTGCCTGCTGCTAATTCCGGTCGCGTGGTTTGTGTCCGATTGGTGGGTAACCGATCGCGAACAGATCGCTCGCTTGATTCACGAAACAGCCGACGCAATCGAAGCGAACGATCACGAGAAAGCGTTGGCAGTCATTGGGGATCCGTCAACACGTCAGCAAGCCGCGGCAGAATTGCCCCAGTGGATATTCACGCAGGCCGACGTTGGCAGCATCCGCCGCATTCGCGTGATCGAGAATACGGCTCCCGAGCAAGCGGACGTCGACATGATCGTGAAGGTGGAAGTGAGCAGCAAACGAGGAGGCCTGCAAAACATCCGCGTTCCTCGTCGGTTGTTACTGACGTTTGAAAAACGCAGCACAAACAGGAACAAAACCAGCGGCGGTTGGGTAGTCGTTAGTTACCAACATCTTCCGGTCGTCGGCGGACCGGATGGGTTTTCCACTTCTGCAGGTCCACTCGGTGGAAAAGGCCTGAATCAATGACCATCCCATACTTCTTCGCCTTCGACGGAATTGACGGGGTCGGAAAGTCAACCCAAATCGATCGGCTCGCTGACTTGCTTCGTCAACAAGGACGCGACGTTCTCGTGGTACGAGATCCTGGATCTACCGAGATCGGATTACGGCTGCGCGAAATTTTGCTCGGCGGCGAAATGCAAATGCATCGGCGAACCGAGGCAATGCTGTTCATGGCCAGCCGCTGCGAAATGATTGAATCGGTTCTTCGGCCGGCGTTGAAAGCTGGGAAAACGGTAATTTCCGACCGATTCTTGCTAGCGAATGTCGTATACCAAAGCACCTGCGATCGCGGCGGCGTTGCTCCGGTGACACCGGAGGAGTTATGGAAGCTGGGTCGGTTGGCTTGCGGAAATCTCAATCCCGATCTGACGCTGCTACTCGATATGCCCGTCGAAACAGCCTTCGCGAGACTCGGTGCAGAAACCGATCGAATGGAGTCTCGCGGGCCTGAATATCTTGATCGTGTCCGCTCCGCATTTCTCGAACAACTACCACACACAGGTGGCAAGGGCGTCGTCATTTCAGCGGAAGGAAGCGTGGACGAGGTGGCATCTCGGATTGCCGATGCAGTCCTATCCAACGGTGAATAATCGGAATCTAATGCGATACGGACGGTAGGTGCGGTACAATCCGGGCAGTGTCTCCTCGTACACCAAATGCCCGTGTTGGAAAGAGATCATTCTCATGTGCCGAACAAAACACTGCCGTTCTATCCCTGGCGCGTTGGCGGCGATCCTATTGGCGAGCGTCACTTTGAGTGCCGCGGACCTCGAAATGGTCGACGGATATGGCAACATTACCGGTGTCGTCGACGTAGCAAGAGACGGGTTGACTGTCATTGAAAACACAGGCGATCGATTCTTCTATCGACGTGCACGTGACTACGATCTTCTCGGTGGAAGGTATCTCGGTTTCTACAATCAAGGACTCAACCGGATCATTCGATTCCCTCGCAGTGGGCGTGGACCGGTTGAGAGAGCCGATCTGAACACTCCGTATCCACAATTTGTTCCCGCCAGTGTTTCAGTCCGGCCAATCGGCAGTGGTCCGGGGTTCGCACCGTATATCGACGTGTGGCTCGCGCCACGGCCCGTCGTCCCCGCCTACCCAGGCATCACTCCGTACGGTGTTCCACCGGTCGTAAGTGGCTACTACTCATCCGGAACAACGCTCAGTGTTGGCCCGATCGGGCCTGCCATCGGCCTCGGCCCATCTCCGCTAATCTCGCGATTCCCAAACGCACAGTTGCAATCGACGGTCTCTGAATCTCGCATCGTGGAAGTCGGGCGACTTAAACCTGTCGAGATAGAATTCGTCAACACGCATAACGAGACTCTGATCGTTACGCTGACTGATGTTCGGCATCCTGGCCGGGAACCCGAATACCGTCTCGAACCAGGTGGTAGCCAACGCGTTCGGTTGCCACGAGACGCGGGGCAGGTGCGGATCGACCTGTATGAATCGTTCGATCCACTCGGCAATCCCGTGCAACGTGAACACCGAGTTGCCCTCGCGCCCGAACCTCGATACGAAGTCATCGTTCATCGACTGCGAATTCAGTCCATAGCGATAGACCGAACCGGAAAGAGCCCCAACGAAATCGAAGACATCAACGTGCAGGGCGTGGGTGTTGGGCGTTTCATATTACCCCCCGGCGATCAACTCGTCTCAGGTACGATTGACGTTTACGCAGTCGCGACCGGTGCTGCGAACCCTGGGTCGGTAGCACCAATCGTTCCGAACCCCTAGGTTATGCATGTCCTACCCGTATCGAACAAACGAGCGAATTCATTGCTCGGTCCAAACGTACCTTGTCTGGTAACGTTTGTTTCCAGTTCGATGCCCAACGAAACATGCTTGCCCCCTTTTTTGAATGCCACAATCGCCCACTTCATCGGATGATGTCAAGCTCGTCTCTTGGAACGTTAACGGGATTCGAGCCGCGATGGACAAAGGGTTTCGCGATTATCTTGAGAGCGAACAACCGACTATCGTGTGTTTGCAGGAGACGAAAGCTCGGCCCGAACAGGTCGACACTTCTTGGGCGGATGAACTGGGCTACGAACAGTTGTGGAATTGCGCCGAAAAAGCCGGGTACAGCGGCACGGCGATTTGGTCGAAAAATCCCGGTTAAAAAGCACACTCTGGGTATCGGAATAAAGGACCACGATCGGGAGGGACGCGTCATCACGGCGACGTACGACGACTTTCATCTCGTCAACGTCTACACTCCCAACTCGCAACGAGGCCTCACGCGTCTCGACTATCGAGAGACCTGGGACGCTGACTTCCTTGCCTATTTGAAGAAGCTGAATCGTCGCAAACCGGTCATTTTCTGTGGCGATCTCAATTGTGCCCACCACGAAATCGATCTTGCCAATCCGAAAGCGAATCGCAAGAACGCTGGGTTCACCGAGCAAGAACGCACGGGCCTGAGCACGATTGAAGCCGCCGGGTTTGTTGATTCCTTCCGGCACTTCGATCCGTCACCGCATCAGTACTCGTGGTGGACCTATCGCAACAATGCTCGCGAGCGGAATATTGGATGGCGGTTAGACTACTTTTGGGTCGCTCGCCGATTTATGCTACGAGTTACATCGTCGACCATTCGCAACGACATCCATGGTTCAGACCATTGCCCGGTTGAGATCACCGTCTCGATGGATTCACAAACCGCGTGAAGACAGTAAGAACTGCAACGCAGATCTTTTCTATCGGGTGAACCAGATCTCGATCTGGTTCGCTGCATGTTCTCTATGGCGGACTACTTTGTCGTTTGTTCGGAACGAGGCAACTCAAGGCACAACACCGTCTTGTCTCCCCGTACGAGGACACTGTTCCCAGAGACGACGGGCGCCGACCAACAAGGAAAACGTATCGCCGGACGGGAGCTTCCCTCTTCGGAAGAAGGTTCGTTCAACTCCCAGACAGCGATCTCATCAAATTGCTCGGGATCACACCTGACGATATGCAGTGTCCCTCTTTCAGTTTGGACTAGCAACACATCGGACAACCGGGTCGCTGAACTGCGTCGACGTTGCATCGCGGTCCATTGCACTTCACCGGTCAAGAAATCAACACAGCGAAAATCACTGTCGGGTGCGTTGCGGCCACTGCACGCGTACAAGAAGCCTTCATGCAAAACCGGCGTCGACATATGCGAACGCAACGACTGATCGCGTCGTCTTCGATCTGGGTCTTGCCAGATCGGCGTAAACTCCAGCCCCGTTTGATCATGTTCGATTTCAAACAAAGTCGCACCGAGTTGATAACAATCGCTTACCAAAACCCGTTGTCCATCAACGACCGGTACCATCGCATTCACGCTCTCCAGGATGTCTGCTCGGAAGCGGATCCTGCCGGAACTTCTTCCGTCGACCGGATCAATCACGTGCAAGAACTCTCTGCCTAGGACCAACACGTATTCCTTGCCATCGATTCGCATCGTTCGCGGGCTGCTGTAGCTCGCCAGATCATCCCCGGATTTCCACAACTCTTCTCCTGTGTGCCTATCAAAAGCGACCAGAAGAGACCCGTCTGGTGAAACACGGTCTAGCCGGCCCGGCGCAATCGACTGGTCTGCGATCGGACTGCCACCGACCATGACCAAAACCGCCCCGTCAACGATCAACGGAGCCGAACCAGCACCGAAGAAATTTTGCACAACGTGGTATCGATCGTTGGTATCGACTCGCCACTGAGCTTCACCGCTGTCTCGATCACGGGCGGTCACCATGCCCGCAACACCGTGGGTGAAAATTTGATCTTGTTCAATGGTTGGGCTGCAACGTGCGCCGGACTCATATCCGTACAGATCGCGATACGACAGGTCACTCGTTTGGGACCAAAGCACCTCGCCGGTGGTCATGTCGATTTTCCGCAAACGCTCTTCGCCTGCGTCGGCATCAAAATGGAAGTAAGCGCCATCTTGGATAACCCCAAGACCGTAGCCATCTCCCACCGATAAACTCCACCGGCAGCTAGGCTCGTTGCTCCAGTCCCAGTGCGTGACGCTTCCACCGGTTGGGTTGGCTAGCTTTGCCGTCCCACTGAAGTCCACATTGAGGAATCTCGGCCAATCCGCCGCGGTCTTGAGGTCGTCTGCAAACACACAAACCGCCATCCCGGGCAATTCAGCGAGGGTCCATACGACAAGAGTTGCGACGAGAGCGCGAACCGAAACGCATGCTTTTTTCATAGAAATGGAAATCACCCTCTTACGAGACAAGTGAACCGGAATACAAATCTTGCACCGACGTGCGGTCTGTTAAACTGAACGGATTCCACCCCAGCAGTAAATCTGAAAAGGATCGGTTTTGGCCTGATTCCAATGATCCCATGAAGAGCTTTCCTGAAACACTGACGTTACAGAAGCGACGCCCGTTGTGGTGGATGCTTTCCATTGTAGTGCTGATGGCGGCGGACATCCTCGCACCACCTTATTGGGGGCTTTGCGTTCTCCAACTACTTCTGTTGCCGCTTATTTGGCGTTTTCTACATCGACGCGTCATTACTCGGATCACTGCCTTACAAGCCACCGCGGTTGTCCTTGCCGGAGTATGGCACGCGTTCTATGGTCCGTTGCTGCATGCGTTCGGGATCGACACGTCGTGGCTTCAACACTTTTGGGGTGAGGACTCGATCAGCCGAGTCGATCACACCATTGTGTCGCCCTACTTTGATCCGGTGCGTCTGTGGACGTTGTTGGCGTTAGTCGCCGCAGGCTATTTCCACGTCTACCTTCGCAGCAGATTGCGGCTACGTCTGAAGCACCAACAATACCTGCAACAAGGTGTTCGCCGTCGGTCGCAAGAAGTAGCACGCGTCAACCATGCCCTTCGCGATGAGGTCGCCCGACGACAAGCGACGCAACATCGACTCGACCAAAGCGAGACGACGTTTCAGTCCATCATGGATCGGATGCATTTGCAAGTCGCACGCAAGAACTCAGAAGGCGTATTCACCTATGCCAATGATCCGTTCTGCAAGGAGCTTGGACTGCAACCGATCGACGTCATCGGCAGTACCGACGCGGATCTCTACGCGCCGGCTCTCGCAGCTCGCTACCGTGCCGACGACCTCAACGTCATGACGACGGGTCTGCACGTGGATAAGGTCGAAGAACATCCGGGAGTCGACGGACGCACCGGTTTCGTGCAGGTCTTTAAAGCACCTGAATACGATCAACACGGCAAATGCATCGGCATCCAAGCGATCTTCTGGGATGTGACGGAAAAGCATCGTGGTGCGATGGAATTGCAAAACAGCGAAACCCGCAAGCGAGCACTGTTTGATGCTGCGGGCGACGCCGTCCTGCTCGTCGACGATCGCGGAGTCATCATGGAAGCCAACCCAGCTGCGGTCACCATGTTGCAGGCGGGAGGCGGCAGGTTAGTTGGGCGTCCGCTCGAAGACCTTATCATGCCCGTTGCGATCACCGAGCAAACCACGACCACATCGACCGTTCTCGATGAAGATAAACTGACATGGAAAACGCTCCCGTTCACCCAACGACATGAACTGCGACTGCGACGAGGCAACGGCGTTGCGTTCGATAGCGAAGTTTCGATTCACCCGATTCCGCTGGGTGATCGAGACGGACGAGCGGTCATCATTCGCGACATTACACTGCAGCAACAAGCGTTTGAAGCGATGCGGGAAGCCAAGGCAGTGGCCGAGCAAGCGAACCGCACCAAGACACAATTCATGGCCGGGATCTCGCACGAGTTGAGAACTCCACTCGGTGGCATCCGCGGACTGACAGAACTTCTCGCCGCTCAAACGCTTCCTGCGCTGGCACGGAGATATGTCAATCTTATTGCTCAGAACACCGAACTGCTTCATGACGCTATTGAAGACATTCTCGATTTCTCCGCTATCGAAGCCGGGCGGGTCGCCATCGACCCGACGCCCATTGATCTCCATGAGACCATCGGTGATGCATTCGGCTGTCTAGCGATTCGTGTCGCTGACAAGCCGGTACGTCTCTGTCTCTCCATCGATCCGGCGGTCCCGCGGCGTGTGGTCGCCGACCCGAAACGCCTTCGCCAAATCATTGTCAACTTGGTTGGCAACGCGATTAAATTCACCCCGAACGGATTGGTGTGTCTGCGTCTCGCGATGGCCGAAGATGAAACTGGTTCAATGACACAACGCAGACAAAATGAGCACCGCGACCGGTTCCTGGCGATTCCCGATCGAGCCAAAGGCGAACACGTCACCAACGAAAACTCTCGGTTGTTCAAAATTTCCATCACGGACACGGGCATCGGGATCGCCCCTGAAAACCAAGCAAGAATCTTCGATGCCTTCGAGCAGGCCGATCGTGGCACCAACAAGCAGTTCGGAGGCACAGGTCTCGGACTTGCTATCGCACGAGGCCTCGCCGAACGAATGGGAGGCGGAATCGAATTAGAAAGCGAAGTCGGTGTGGGTAGCAGTTTCCATGTGCGCCTGCGACTCAAACTCGCTGAAGAGACCCTCCCGGCCAAACGATGGATCCCCAAACGAATCGGCAACGTTCTTGAACTCCCTTCTCGATCTCAACAGGAAGACAACGAACCCAAACAATCCGTGGTCGTTTCGGTCAACAATGAGACGATCGAAAACGCGATCAAAGAAACGCTTCTTCACGATGGATGGAAAGTGTTTCACCCCGATCAAATTGGAACCTTCTCTAAACAAGCGTCGTCGAAATCACGCGATACAGATCACACCATCCAACCAATCGCATGGGTCCTGACAAACCAGACCGCTGATGCCGCGTGGCGAGTTCGGGCTCGAAAAACCAATGATCGTGTTCTCTGGTTAACTCGGACCGGTGAATCGACTCCACGCCGTGCGAAGAAAGAAGACACAATCATCATCGAACCCGTGCACCCTGACGAACTTCGTCGCTGGCTCGCAGGAAAACCGCTGCGTCAAACCGCACGCGCCAACACGATCGGTTCACTCACAACGAGCCCTTCGTCTTCCGTCGCGTCGGATACCACACTGACCCAATCGCCGTCCGATTCCAACTCGGACGGATCGAGCCAAAAAGCGGATAATACTGCAAGACGCTATCACCTACTCGTTGTTGACGACAGTCCCACCAACCGACTCGTCATCCACGACCAACTCGTTTCTGCTGGACACTTTGTGACGACCGCCGATGGTGGAAAAACGGCAATCGCACACTTTAAACGCGAACGATTTGATTGCGTTCTTATGGACCTTCAAATGCCAGGAATGGACGGCACCGAGGTAACCTCCCAAATCATCGAACTCGCTCAACACATCGGATGCCCCGCTCCACCCGTCATCGCGTTAACGGCCCATGTCACGGACCAACATCGCAAAATGTGTCGAGATGCGGGCATGATCGGATACATCACCAAACCGATCCATTTAAAACCACTTCTGCTCGAAATCGAACGCGTGGTCCAAGCCCAAACTATCGCGTCTCACGATGGCACCACTATCCAAAGCGAAGCTGTCCACACGTCAGAACCACCGTCATCTGAAGCAACATCACAAGTTCCTCAACCTGCTCCCACCTCCATCGATGTCCCCGCAAAGATCGAGTCCCCCATGCCGGAACCTGCCCCAAACGAGATCGACGACGAACCGAAAGACGAATGGCGGAAACGTCTGTCAAAACATTGTGGCGGCGATGAGTCAACAATCGAGTCGGTCTGCGATGCGATCACCATGGAAGTTCCCGACCTTATCCGAAGACTCGATCGATCCGCGAAAGACGGAAACGCCAAGACGTTTAAGACCGCTGCGCACACGTTAAAGTCATGCCTGCGATACATCGCTGCACCTGCACATAACCAACTCGCTGCCGATCTAGAAAAAAGTTGCGACGATTCTGATTGGTTCAATCAACTCCACGAAGACATGAAATCGAATGTTGAAGGCAAAGAGATTCAACAAATGAGAGACGTCCAATCCATCGGCAAGCTCTGGGTTTCGCGTGTCAAAGAGTCACGCAAACAACCGAAAACCTCCCTGCCCACCGGTTCGCCACCTCTCTTTTGAAACGACGGCCTCGTTTATAAGGTCAGACGAAAGATCTGTTTCTCCGTAACGATCGACAGAGGCTTGATCTTGAGCGTCTTCTTATCGAGGTCCTGATGCACCCGGCCGATAATCAATTGGTCTTCAGTCAATTCCGGCGGCAACATCGGCATCAGGTGACAACTCAGCGGTTCATCCTTCAACCCGCACTCGGTCATTTCAATACGCGCACCCGCTGCGTCCTCGATGACCAATTCACCTCCGCAAAGAGTCCCCATTCGCTGAAAAGCAATCGCAACGATTGGACGCTTGTCCGCGAGCGGATTCTTCAATGCCGTTCGTACATTCTTAACCAACACATCGAACTGCGTTTCTGCATGCGACCGGATCGTGCTCAAATCCGCACGTGTTAATGCCCGTTGGTCAAACTCATCCCAACGCACACGGACATTCGTTTTGCCTGGATAAACGCAGAGTTCAGGAACGATAGCGACTTTGAAAAAGCTGTCCTGTTCGCGGATATGCTTCGCCGCTCGATACGGTCGATAATTCTGTGTGAGCTGAATCTCACCGTTGTTCAGGTTCATCCAGATCCCGGTTTCGACGAATTCCTTCCGAGCAGCATCGTCATAGTTGTGGAATGCGAGTTGGACCAGTTCCACGTTGTTCTGAGTCAGCCCCGCGTCCCTCAATTCCTGCAGTTGCCAGGCGTGGCCAAGCCATGCGGCAATCGGTGAATCCGTCTCCGGGGGCGCAGTCGGTTCATCTAATCGAGCTTGCAAGACCCGCCTTCCGTGTTTCACTAACGTTGAAAGACGCGTCAGTTGGTCGAGAGCGCCTGTGTAAATCGACTCTCGTTTTTGAGGCGGCAGTTCGCCATCAAATCGACCGGTGTCATCAATAAAGAGGTTCGTGTACGCGAGCAACGCTGACTGCGCGCCCGGCAGATACGCGTCTCCTAGTTGCTTTGCCTGTTCTTGAACCCGGCGTGCCGATGTGGCATTCATCGCCGCCATTCCTTTTGAGACTAAATCAAACGTGAGGGCTTCGAGTAGGTCGAGTCCCTGCAACTGAGCAGCGATTTTTTTCTTCAGTGCGGATACGTTTACTTTCTTTGGTTTGGCAGATTTCGCCGGCTCCTTCCGCCGCGACAGCTTCTCACGTTTCTCGCTGAGATCGTCCGGCACCTCCGCAACCGTGAACTCCTTTCCATCGACATAGGCGAACATCAAACCCAAGCAGTGCTTGCACGGGAATTGACGAGACGGACAACTGCACCTGTACGTTGGCTGACTCGGCCGTACGAAGTCGCATGAACAGTGGTAATTCGATCGACCGCTTCCCTGACATTCGGCAAACAGCAGTGTGCCATCTTCGCTGCGGCAGAGCGAAACAAACTTGCCTTTGACGACCAAACTCCGTCCGTTATTGATTGCGGCGGCGTTGGGTGCCTGTGAGTTCACAAACTCTGCATCCAAATTCATCCTACGGACCCTTCGAGATGGAACCAGGAGAATCAACGACGATGGACGCCGTCATGTTCTAGACAAACTTTGTAGCACGTCGACGATCACCGTGCCACAATCATCGCCTTTATTGAGCACAACCGCTTAGGAAACGCGATCGCAACACCCCTGCACAACCCGCCGCGTTGGATCAAGATTTTCGATCGGTTGCCTGCCAATGGGGTACCTTCCAAATCGGAACATGTCTCTTCATGGCACTAATGAATTCATCCATGAACGTGATCGCTTCACGTCGATGACGTGCGGCTACCTGCAGCACAAAAGAACACTCGCCGTTGGCGACAAAGTCATAGCTGTGCTCGACTTCGACGGCGATCACTCCATGGGTTGTTGCATACTCACTCGCCAAACGGTGAAGCTCCCGAGACGTCATCGGCTCGTAGATTTCATACTTCAACCCAAGGATTGGCCGAGTCATTTCACTTTCATCGGTTTCGCAATCACGTACGCATCCGCGAAATGTTACCACCGCACCGGAATTAGCCCTCTGCGAGGCTGATAGCGACATCGAGTTTTCCGAGACAATCGGACCGCGTGTTAAGCGAACACGCACGGTCGGACTAAGCGATTGGTCAGCCATTTCACCCACCGCTAATCAGTCCGATCAACGCAACTTCATCGCTCGGCTTAATGACAGAACCCGATTCAGCAAACTCGTGATTGATCGCCACTCGGCTCACACCGAGCGTGGGAGCAATCTCGGGGTATTGTTCTGCGATCATTGAAAGTACTTCATCGGCTCGGATCGGAAAATTAATCGTACCGAGACGCAGGCAATCCACTCCGGCAGTCTTCGCCTGCGGGCCAAAGACCAACACGCGTAATTCACCGGCAACACTCGGGTGATCCGACGGCGTGGGTTGCATCTCTAGCCTCCAATCGCATGCATAGGACGAGACGGCCGCAAAAAAGTCAGATCGTCCGTTCCGTGCCCGAGTTTCTTCTGCGCGATGGCGTTTTGAATCAACTGTCCAATCGCGTCGTCAGTGGAGTCGCTACGCAACAAGGCTCGAACATCGCCCGAATCTTCCCCAAACAGGCAATTGCGCAGTTGACCATCGGCCGTCAACCGAAACCGGTCACATGACTGACAAAACGGCTTCGTCACCGAAGAGATGACACCGACCGTCCCCACACCATCATCAAATTGGTAGTCCGCTGACGGTGAGGATCCGGCCCGATCCAAGGGAACGAGAGGTCGTATTTGCTTCGAGAACATTTCAATAATCTCGTCGCCGGACAATACCGCGGACGTGTTCCAATTCCCGTCGCTATCGAGCGGCATGAATTCGATAAACCGAATTGGAATGTTGGTGCGCCTGGCGAACTCACCGAAAGCCAAGATTTGCCGGTCGGTCAAACCTCGCATTGCAATGGAGTTGACCTTCACCAACATGCCCGCCTGTTTTGCAGCGTCAATTGCGTCGAGAACTTTTGCCAAGCCTCCGCGCCGAGTAGCACTGCGAAATGTTTCTTCGTCGAGAGCATCCAGACTGACGTTCACGAAACGAAGACCAGCGGCTAACAGTGCGGGGAGTTGCTCCTTCAGCAAAACACCGTTGGTTGTCAGCGAGACTTTTCTCAGCCCATCGATCGCGACGAGCTGTTCCACCAACCGATGCAACTGCGACCGCACTAAAGGCTCGCCGCCGGTCAGGCGAACATCATCGACACCGAGCGAAACTGCGATCTTCGTAAACCTGACGATTTCCTCGAACGTCAAAATTTCTTGACGTGGTTGGTAATCCGGCGTGGACTCGGGCATGCAGTACGTGCAACGCAGGTTACAACGATCCGTCACGCTGATCCGCAAACTACGATGGGCGCGTCCGAATCGATCAATCAACATGACGATCTTCCGTTAGCGCAAACGGATTCGACAAAGCAGTTTATCTGCGGTGATGTACAACCATTTTTCATCAGCATCCAACGCACAATTACTAACACGACCTCCGGTCAACAAACGACCGATTACGTCACCTTCGGGCGTGATCACATACACACCGCCCGGCCCACTTCCCAGCAATGTACCACTCGAATGGACAGTCAATCCATCGGGTGCGCCCGGAAATTCCTTCCTATAACGTCGAGCGTCCGCTAATTCACGCAAGGGGCCGGCTTTTCCGTCATCCTCGATTGGCAACGCCGCCCATATCGGCCGTTCTCCGTCACTCTGAGCAACGTAGAGGGTCTTCCCATCTGGAGACAATCCGATCCCGTTGGGCCGCACCAACTCGGTGGTTAGTAACGTCAAATCACCGGTGTTGGAAAGTCGATACACTCCAAAAAAATCAAGTTCACGCCGAACGTCATTCTCCCGATCAGGCAACCCATAAGGCGGGTCCGTAAAATACAGATTGCCCTCCCGATCTATCGTCAGGTCGTTCGGGCTATTCAAACGTTTGCCTTCATAGTTATCTACCAAGGTCAATTTCCCACCACCGACGCTCAGGCGCGTTACACGACGATCCCCATGTTCGCACATGATAAGTCGTCCTTGGGGATCGAGGGCCAATCCATTGCTGCCCGGTTCGAGTCCATAGTACGTCACCCCCGTGTATCCACTCGGTGACATGAACTTGTCGACGCCCATACCGGGACGCCAGCGAAAGATGGTGTTGCGAGGGATGTCTGAAAAAAGCAAACACCCCGGTTCGGAATCACATCCATCCACTTTTGAATCGGCGGGCACCCACAACGGTCCTTCGACCCAGGTGAAACCACTCGCGAGCACTTCAAATTTTTCGCCGGAGGAGAACAGTTCGTTCAAACGACTATCGAACGCTTCTACACGACCAATACGCCGTGGCGACTCAGCCGATCCCATCTCTGGCAAGACGATCAACAATCCGACAATAAACCAAAAGATTGCCTGTGGCCCCTTCATCTAAATCATCCTTCGAAGTGAACAACAACTAGTTTAATGACTCTGTATCCGGACGTCTTTCTCCCAGACTGATAGACGATTCAACACGCACTCCGCCAAGTGAAGCATTGAACCCTCTCGATCGCTGCGGAGGTCGCAGCGATCGAGCAACCAGAGAACATCAGAACAATTGAGAATCGCTGAGCACCAAATCAATCGCGTCTTCACGTCGACGCTGATCGTCGCTCACCCAGATCTCCTCACCCTCTTCGAGCACCCCGACATTGGACTCTGTAGTACCGAGAGGTTCACTCGCAGGCGCCGATCCAACATTGTCGTTCGTGCCGTTCAATTGATTGATCACCTGCAACGCATCAAGTGATGTGACAAGCCCGTCACCGGAGACATCCAGATAGACCGGAACGTCGGCGAGACTATCGATCGATGCGGTTTGTCCACCATTTTGAACCAGGAAATTGATGATTCGCAGTGCATCAACCGCGCTGGTGACTCCATCATCATTCACGTCAAACGTTCTCGTCGGGTTGGTCAACGGCGACACGTTGATTTGGAAATCGAAATCGTCTGACAAACGGAACGGCCCAAACTCAAGTGCCCGAACAGTCAGTTCCAGATTCTCAGTGGAAACTCCCGCACCGGGGCGACCGACCAAGGTACGGGTTTCGGCATCAAACGTCAGCCACGACGGCAACTCCAATTTGATCTTCCCGTCCTCGTCCCGGACGAAATCTCCGTTGGCATCGCGAACCCTCTTACCCACACGAATCAAAAAGGGTTCCCCCTCAGGGTCAGTAGCAATGTTGTCAGGGATTTGGATTTCGAACTTGGATCCAACCGTGATCTTCCGATTACTAAAGACATTTTCCAAGACCGTCCGATTCAAAACCGGAGCTTCGTTGACTTGGTTGAGTTCAATCTTCAGCTCGATCGGGTCGGTCGTGGAACTGTTCCCATCGAAAACTCTCAGTTGCAGGTTGAGTTCGTTCGGATCGATCGCTCGGAACGCTGCAAAATCGAAATCACCTCGCACCTTCAACACAAACGGATCGATCTGTGAAAGCGGTTTGCCAGGACTGTTCGTGGCAGATTCAAATTCGAAGAACGGCTGCGCACTTCCGCCGATGATTTCGACCGACAACATCGCACCAGGAATATCTTTGTCGGGATCGGCCACTCGAACTCGCCCGACCGCATCGCCTGGACGAGGAACTTCTGAGACGAAGATCTTCTCCGTCGTCACAAAAGCAGGTTCATTGACATTGTTGACGATCACACGGAAGGTCTGCGTTTCGGTCGGAAGCTGCCCGGTGTTATCGACAATCTCAAACGTCAGTTCGTGCAGAGCCGCCATCTCGTAGTCGAGCTCCACACCGTCCGCGAGGCGCAACTCGCCCGATTCCGGCGAGAACACAAACAGATCCGAGCTAGGTCCAGGCAACATATCGAACGCGTAGTCATCGTGGTCACCTTCCGGATCCACGAGACCTAAGGTTGTGATTAGAAGGCCCGCCTGGTTTTCACTCGCTGGACTATTCAAGTTGTCTGTCCTCGACAACCTAGCAGGTTCGTCAATGTCTCCAACGTTGATCGTGACGACTTCCGTCTTCGCCAGCGACGGACTGCCGTTGTCGCTAACCGACACCTGAAGCGTGATTGTCGGCGACGCCTCAAAGTCGAGCGACTTGCCCGACTTCAGCAATACAGTTCCATCAAAGGTGACCTCCAACAGCGGATGCGGTTGGATGAGTCCGAATCGGTGCATCTGACCTTCATCAGGATCGTTCACGTCGAACGTGAATAGTTCACCGGGTTCGTGATCTTCATCAACGTCGAAAGTTTTCGTGACAATCTCAGGTGCGTCGTTCTCGTCCGAAATTCGAATGATCTTTTCAACAATCGCAATCCCGCGTGATTCTCCAGCAGCCGTATTGTTGTCATCGACCTGAACGCGAAGCACCAAGAAATCAGTCGTTTCGAAATCCAACGGCGCGATCAACCGCACCACACCAGTCGTTTCATTGACTGAAAGATACGGTGACGCGTCTCGCTCAAACGGCGCTTCCGGTGTACTTGGAATGACGGTGTAGGTCAGTTGTTGGCTTGATCCGGCGTCAGGGTCGACCGCATCGATTCGTCCGATCACGGTTCCGATAACCGGTCCCGCGATCGCCCCTTCAGGAACGGCGAGTTCGTTGTCCGGAACGACCGGTGGTTCGTTGATGTCGCGAAGTTGCAATGTCACCCGAGCGGTCACGCTCGCACCGACAGAATCAGTCGCACGAACCAAAAGCACGCGTTCCTGTTCGGCTTCGAAGTTGAGATCCGCCCCCTCTGCGACGCGAATTTCCGCAGTGAAGTCAGGAAGAGGCACGAGTTCGAGCCCGGTACTGTCGCCACCGATGAACTCATACGTCAAACCGGCGTTGTCAGCGTCAAACGCCTCCACGGTAGCGATGACGGAACCGGCTGCAGGGTTTTCGTCGATGGTAAACTGCACGTCCGATCCGCCCGGCATGGTCGGAACGGTATTGGAGCGAAATTCGCTCTCAAAGAAGAAGTTGTCGTACTTCGAAATATCAAACGGAAGTGTCGCTTCGGTGAGCAGGTTTGCAACCTCGACGGTCCC
>NZ_ANOH01000002.1 GCF_000346505.1 Aporhodopirellula sallentina SM41 | reverse complement strand
TTGGCTCCGAGTTTGGGGTGCCTCCGAGCTTGCCAGGCTATACGGGAGCGATGTGCATCACGATTCGACGATCGCGCGGCAACCGGTGAATTGACTCCGTGGGACTGCTATTGCCGAATCTAGCGTGACAGGTCTTCGGTGCTAAGTTTGCCGCTTTGGTCCGTTCCTTCGAGTAGGCTGTCGGCGAGGTCTCGCTTGGTCGCGTGAAGTTCCAAAATGCGTTCTTCGATTGTGCCCGAAAGGATCAGCCGATAGATCGTCACAGGACACTGTTGGCCGATGAGATGGGCGCGGTCGGATGCCTGATCTTCCATCGCCGGATTCCGCCACGAGTCCAGGTGAATCACGTAGTCGGCGGCGGTCAGATTCAACCCGGTACCGCCCGCTTTGAGACTAATTTAAAAAACGTCGCCTTCACCCGATTGAAATGCCTGGACGCGTTTTTTGCGAGTCGCCGCCGGGGTTTTAGCCCAGAGCGGTTCGGGCTTGATCATGTCCACCAAACACTTTGTGCCGAGTTGGCGGTGAAGTTCGCTTGCTTTGGCCTTTTCAGCCGATGCGGTTTTGAGCTCGCTGTGGCCGGCCAGGGCGTGGGCTTCCGCCGCCACCCAAAGGCAGCCCGTGGACGCGAATTGTGAAGCGGCAGATGTCAAGCCGCTGATGTCCGCGTTTCCATCGCCGGACAGGTGCAGCCACTTCGCCAGGTATCCGGCGATCAACTTGTCCAACGGGTAAGTTGCGATCTTCGACATCCGAGATAGCAAGCCGCCGGGATTGGATGGCGCGATCGCGTACTCCAGTGCGGCTTCGATCAAGCAGGATGCGTTTGTATACGGACTTTCTGTGCGACGTTGAGGCAAACCAGTGGCCCCAACTGCTTACTCGGGTGTCCCAGAGCTTTACTAAATTTCCAGACCTGAGGGTGCTCACATCGATCGTGCTGAAATGCGAGAATCTGCAAGACGGTCTTTTCAAGTCGGCCGAGACGCCGATATTGGTTGATTATCTTTTTCATGCTAACGAACGTACCTGACACAACCGAACCGGTGAAGGAAACGGAGTTTCAATGTCCACTAAAAAACGCAAGAATGCTCGCAAGCCAAAACGACGCCGCCGAGTGGGGAGCGACTCTAATTACACTCAAACGAGATCCTTGGAGCGACGTGCACGCAGTGCCTATCTCGACGATGATGATCCGGAAAAAGCGTTGGAATGGTTCAGACAAGCCGAAGCGGTAGGCCCGCTTTCCGACGATAGTTTGGATCTGTATCTGGATGTTCTGCACGTGCTACGAGAAATTGATGATTATGCCCGAATCGCCTTGACGATGGTCGATCGCCGGTCCGGCGACCCCGTGGCAAACATGCTGGCCGGCTCCGCGTGCTACTCAACCATGCAACCGGTCTCGGCAATCGTTTATTGGGAAAAGATGATTCAGCTGGACCCAAACTATCACGGTGTGGGACTCGCCCGTCAGGAACTCGCAAAGTTGCGAAAACACTTGCCCGAGATCTTGGACGCCTTCGTTGACGATTTGCCAAAAGAGCTTCCGCGAATCGCTTCGGTGGAGAACATCTTGCACTTCTTCAAGCTAGGCCGATTTGATGAGGTGATTCTTCGCTGTCAAAAACACCTCGACCGCTATCCTAACGATTTGCGAGCCCGCAATAATCTCGCCGAAGCGTTTTCGTATCGGGGTGACCAATCCGATGCGTTGGAAGTTCTTGATGAAACGATTCGGCAATCGCCTCAGAACTTTTACGCTCACGCCGTCCGCAGCCGAGTGTTGTACTTTTTGAATCGAAAGTCGGACAGCGCAGCCGATGCCGCGAAGTTGCGAACGTTGACGCCGAAACAGATCAGCGACGTAACCAAGGCGGCACAAACGTTCGCGTTTCGCGGCGATGACGACGAGATCGGTTGGGCTTATGGAGTTGCCGAAGAAAGCGGTTGGCTGGAAGACGAATCGCCCGAAGTTGCTTTACTGATGCACTATGAAGCCACCAGGTTAGCCAGAGCCGACGAGTGGAAAGCAGCAAAATCTCAATGGAAAAAGGCCGTAAGGATCGCCGGCGGATCGACTCAGGCGTCCGAAAACCTGGATGACCTTCGCCAACCGATTGGCGAGAGACATGGACCGTTCTTTTTCGATATTCAGGATTGGTTCAGCAGGAAGCAGCTCGCCGCTATGCATTCAGAGTTAGCCGCGATCCGTGATGGCGAGGACGAGAAAAGGCATGTGTCCAAGACGTTGCGGCGTTTCATTCAGCAAAACCGAGAAGTTGAAAGTTTGCTTCCCGCCATGCTTGATCGTGGCGACGGCCTGTCCGTCCAGTTCGCGGCAAAGTTGGCTCAATACAGCGACAACGATGACGCCCAGGTAGCATTACTGGATTTCGTGAGCGGTTCCCGTGGCACGGATTCGTTCAGGTCAGAGCTTGCCGGTGACCTGCATCGTGATGGCATTTTGAAATCCGAGACGATCGAACTCTACGTTCGTGGCAAGCCAGATCGAATCGAGTTCATCGATTTCGAGATCACCGACGAGCCAGTAATTCCCAATGATCGTGATGAAGCTTGCCTGCAAATGGTTGAGACCGCCGTCGAGCACTTGCACGCTGGAGAAGGTGCCGAGGCCGAAGAGATTTTCCGCCGTCTTCTCCAATCCGAACCGGATGCCCCGGATATCAAGAACAATTTGGCGATGGCGCTCCAAGTGCAGGATCGCTTGGACGAGTCGAACCGCTTGATCGATGAGGTGATCGATCAACACCCTGACTATTTCTTCGGTCAGATCGCATTGGCCAATCGCGCTTTGCAGCGGAAAGAGTATGACCAAGCTCTGGAGACCCTTATGCCGCTGCAGAGACGGAAACAGCTTCACGCGACGGAGTTTGTCGCGCTCGCGCAGTCGATGGTTTACACGTTTGTCGGTCGCCGCGAATTCCCCAGTGCCGAGCGATGGTTGGGAATGCTTCAAAATTACGACCCCGATCACCCGTCCGTCGGCCAACTCCAATCTCACATCCGGCTCAAGCGTGACCGTCGCGGACTGCTCTCCGGGGTGCTCGGCGGTGCCTGAGACGCCCGTACTCCGCTAATCGTCAGGGCGTAGCGTTGACCCAGTAAGGTGAAGTTGCGCTCTCCGCATGACCTTCGTTTTCCGGATGACGTTTCGTACGACTACCCCGCAGAAAACGATGTTTTCGACGCGAACCGGGAAATTCGCAGAGCAAAGGATGCGAGTATCGAGTTGCTTGAAATGATTTCTTGCCCACCCCTCACTTGACCTGCTCAGAAATCGCGTTTAATATCGTCGTTGCTATTGCGAGTCAGTCGCATTAGCCCCGGTCGAGCCAGCTAACTCTGTCCAGCCAGCCAGACATCCTGCCGTTGAATGACGGCGACGATTTACTATTTGGTTTCCTGTACGAGTTAACGAAGATGATCCACACACGCCGGGATTCGGTATCCACGTCTGCGCGCCATCATGGCGGTTTTACTCTCGTCGAGCTGTTGGTGGTGATCGCCATCATCGGCGTTTTAGTCGGTTTGCTGTTGCCGGCGGTGCAAGCGGCACGGGAGGCGGCGCGTCGCACTCAGTGCAAGAACAACGTGAAACAGATCGTGCTCGGCATGTCGATGTTTGAGCACACGTTCAAGCACTATCCGTATTCGCGAACCGGGTCGCTCTGGCGGATCTTGGCGTTCGTGGAGCAGCCTGACCTTGCCGATACTTTTAATGCGGCAAAGCATCCGAACTTCGACGATCCCTCGGCCTCCGAATACAAATGGGGCTACAACGGAACGCTGTCGACGGACTGGAGTAACAAAGACCTGTTGATTGAAGCGGCCGCTGCGGAATTGGGTGTCTTCCAATGTCCTAGCCGGACCGGCTCCGGTTCCATCCTTGATAGCGACGGTCTTTCTATGGGAGTTGCTGATTTCACAACTCCACGGATTCCGGCTCTTCGTCCCGAAGGTCATCCGCTGTATTACAAGGATGGTGAACCACAGATGCAATTTAGTACGGCGATGACGCCAGCATCGGGATCACGGAATCGAAATCCAAACAATAAAGGTGGGCGAGCGGCGAGCATCCTCGACGGTCTTTCCAATACCTTGATGTACTACGAATGCATCGGTTCGCAAGAGTTGTTCGTTCGAGGCAAAATGGCGAGTACCACCGGAGGTCCGAGCATTACGTGGGCCGGGAGTGGTGATGGCGTGAAGATGCGTGCCTATCTCGCTGACAATTTGTTGGCGGATACCTCGGATTCCAATCGGGGCAAAT
>NZ_ANOH01000001.1 GCF_000346505.1 Aporhodopirellula sallentina SM41 | reverse complement strand
GGTGTAGTGGTATCGCAGGAATTTGAGCTGCGAGAGGTCGCCGAATCCGCCGTCAATTTCAGGTAGGTCGAGCGTCTTGCCGGTGAGGTAGTCTGTCGATCCGTCGAACGGGTTTTCCGGATCGAGGTGTTCGCCGATGATCGCCGCGTCGGCACGGGTGATCCCCAGTTTGAAAGTCGTTGCGGTTGACTCGGCGACGTAATAGGTGACGCCGGCGTGGAGTCCCTGGCGAGTCGGATCGAACGCGCCCGTGTCCGATGGGATCGGCGTGGATAGTTCGAGGACTTTGGTTTTCGTGCCGGTGTACTGCACCAGGTCGCCGTTGAGGTCCAACGCGTAGTCACCCGGCAGGAACTCGACTCGGTCGGTGAAGTTGAGGGCACTCGCGTCCAGGCGGATCGATGTGGTGTTGAAATCGGACGTGCTAAAACTGCCCGATTGCAAGTCAAAGTCGGTCTCGCCCGCACCGGTGTAGTGCACCAACTCGCCACTGAGCAGTAAGATGATGTCGCCGTTGGCAAGGTCGACCAACTGCGTGTCGTCTTCGTTTTGCGTGTGTGTGATCGTTTTCGCGGTCCAGTTCGCACCGCTCATCGCATCGCGGGAAGGCACCAGACCAACGTCGAATGTGATTTCGTCGCCGTCGGATAGGCCGTGAGGCGCGGTTGTCGTGATCACGTCGGTTTCGTGGTCCATCGACGCGATGCTGATTTCGTCCGCAACGTCGCGGCGGATCGAGTAGTCCGACGCTTCGACGGGCCCGCCGTGCGAAAGAGGGACAAGCGTTGGTGTACCGGCGATCGCGTCGGCGTGTGATGCGGCGAAGGCGACGCGTTCGGGGTTCGCCGGATCGACGACGACATAGTACAGCGCACCGTCGGTCAGTCCGATGTCGACGAAGGTGTCTTCGGTCAGGTTGAAAATGACCGCGTCGCCGGTGGTGAGACCTTGGTCGGAATCGAAGACGAGTTCGTCGTCGGCCGCGTCGACGGCGGAGGCGATCGATTCGGTACGGCTCGCGCCTCGGGTTTCGGTCCAGTAGCGGTGATAGCGTTCGGTCAGGCCGGTCTCGAGATTGATCATGCCGTACTCGACGGCCTCGCGGGCTTCCTTGTCCGTGATCGCGAGTTCTTCGTTGAGGGCGTTGAGTTCGTCGATCGTTGGGCCTTGCAAGACCTCTTCGATCCCGTCTTGGATGTCACCGTGCAGCGTCGTCAGGTAGATGCTGCCGTGGAGCGAACGGACGGCGATGTCTTTGCGGTATTCGGATGCCGGTTTGCCATCTTTGGTGGCGTCGGGGTCGGCGATGTCGGCCGACACTTGGCTGCTGTAACTCTTCGGCGAGAGCAGCACGAGGTTGCCGGTTTCTTCTTCGACGTGGACATCGAGTTCGGCGAACGCCGACAGGCCACCGTCGCCGTTGATGTTGCTGTCGATGCGGATCGGGCTGCCCTCAGCACCGATGGTTCCCGAGCGTGTTTTCAGTTCGATGTGGTTGCCACGGATGTGCCAATTTTCGACCGGTTCGCTCGTCATGGTCGTGTCACGTTGGTGGTTGGCCAGGACGACGATGCCCTCGGCTGCGGTGATGAACACGTCCCCGGTGCTGTCGATACGGTCGATCGTGATCGTGCCCGGTGTGGGTTCGGGTTCGCCGGCAGCGAAGCTCGCCATTGCCGCCATCGCGACCGGTGCGGCAGCCGGTGAGAGGTCGTTGTAGCTTTGGTTGGTTTGCTGTTGTTGGACGAGTTGGTTGGTGATGCCGTCGACGCGGACGGTGCCACCGGCGGAAATGATCAACGGCCCGTTGTCGGTTTCCACGTTCACGTCGATGCTGCCACCGGTGTGAATTTCAGGCGTGACGCCGTAGAAGCCAACCGTGCCTGCGCCGATAACGTCTTTGCCGGCGCTGAACAGGATCGAACTACCTTCGGGTGCGTCGATGTCACCTTTGAGGATGATGTTCCCGCCCGAATGAATGTCGATCGTCGAGGTGGTGTCGCCGCCGACGAAGGAAATGTCGATCGGGTAATCGGCTTTGAGCGTGTGCGTGTAGTAATCCGTGACCCCGGTCGCGGTGGTGATCTCGGTGTGGATCGTTTTCTTCCGCAGCCATCCACCACCGGTCGTCCACCGTCGAGCGTTCTGGCTCTCGTTCTTGAAATCACTGCCGACGACGTTGCCCGGGAAGATGCCGCCGGAGGCTTTGGGGAAATCGCCTGCGGAGACGACTTCCCAGTTGTTGGTGTCGCCGTAGTCCTGTTTCGACAATTCGAATTCGGCGGGAAGTGCGCCGACATATTTGTAGTACAGGTTGGATCCGTTGAGCCCCGCGTAGTTGTCGCCCACGATGTACACGTGCGTGTTCGCCTTCATCTCGACGGTGGCGTCGGGAGCCTGGTGGTACTTGATCGTGTAGGCTTTGCCCTGGGCGTACGCGACACCGGATTCGTTGGTCGGATACCCCGCCTCGCCGACTCCGACGAGAACTTCGGATTCGAGGATCGGGTAGGCGTCACGGAAGTTGACGGTTTCCCATTTGAACGATCCGTCTTTGACGAGGAAATCACCAAAGGCGTTGTCACCGAACAGGTTGAAGGAGCGTTTCTCGTACTTCTGAACAACGACCTTCGTCTTGTCTTGGCCTTCGACCCAAACGTAGAGCAGTTCGGGCGCGGGGTCGGTGTTGCCGAACTGGTTAACAATCCCAGGACGGTACTGCATGACCGGGTCGGCGCTGGCGTCGACGGCGGTCGGGTTGGTGGGATGCAGTGAGTAGTCGATGCGGGAGAGCGCGTCGACTCCCGATGCTTCGTCAGATTTTCCTTCGACGAATTCGCCGACGTAGTTGGTCGCCTCCATCCCGGCGTCGCTCATCGTGTAGACCGTTTTGGTCAAACTTTCGGTATCGAGCAGGATGATTTGGCCGACGCGATCGGTCGTTGTGTCGATCTCGTTGAGGATGACGTCATAACCGCTTTGATTATCGATCTTGACGTTGGCATAGCCATGAGCGGCGACGATGCGTCCGTTGCCGGTCGACATCAAACGTCCGGCGAGCGTGATGCGGCCACCGGTCGGCGTGATCGGGTTGAAAACGATCGCTTGCTTGGCCGCGTCGAAGTATCCGTTGACGGGAACCGAGACGGGTTCGTCGGCGCTGGTGAACGTGATCCCGCCGATGCCGTTTCCGTAGCTGTCGGTCAGCGACGTTGTTGAACTGGTTTGATGGAAGGTGGACGGGACATTGACAGTAATCGTGTCGACGCCGGACTGGACCAATCCGTTGATGTTCAGTTGGCGAGCGGTGATCGAGATCGCACCCTGCGCGGTGATCGCCGATTCGTCTTCTTCGATCGATTCTTCGAGACTGCCGCTGCCGCCACCGGAGACCGGGACGTGGAACGTGTACACGTTACCGAACAGGCGGATCGAATAGACGCGGAACTGCGGGATGCCGACGTCATTGGCGTCATCGAACGTTTGGTAGCGAGGCGTGCCGTCTTTGTTGAATACTGCGCTTCGGTAGTATTGGTAGTTGATGTATTGCCGTGGGTCGCGATTGGTGTGCAGCCAATCTTCGCTGTTGAGATTGAAGTCCTTTCCGGCTTCGATGTTGACCGACGCCCCGCGGACTTCGCCACTGACCGTGATGCTGCCGAAGGAGTTGACGATGTGGACCGATCCGTTCTCGTTGACAACATCGCCGCTGATGTAGAGGTCGTTCGGCGCGGTGAAGGTCGGTGGTGTGCCTTCGGCAACGAGACCGTCGCTGAGTTCTGTGTCCGGAGTCGTGATGCCGGCGTCGTCGGCGGTCATCGAGGTGTTGGTGATTGTGATCGTCGAGGTACCGAAACTCGACGAGTTGTCCCCGCTGCTCGCGCCGGCGTGACCGCTGGACTCGCTAGGGTCCACGCCGGATTCAACCTTGCGGTAGTTGTGATAGACAAAGCCGGGATCGAATTGAACGAGTTCGTCATCGATGACCACCACGCGGCGGTTATCGCGGACGATCGTTTCGCCGACGATGGGGATGAACGGAGTGTTGTTTTCGATCGTGATGCTAGATTCGTCGCGTGCGAGCACGTTCGGGTTGTAGGCGAACGGTGCCGTCGCGGTGATGTAGACCGATCCCGGTGCGGCGTAGATGTTGGGCAGTTCGATGAACATCGCGTCGAGTTCTTCTCGCACGACGGTGATGGTCTTCGTGACAGTGCCGCTGGAGCTGGCTTCCACGATGGTGCGTTGTTCGGTGAGTCCGAGATCGGCGAGCGTGGCGTCGATCTGAGCGAGTTGGACTTCGTAACGTGCGATCGCTTCGGGGTTGTTCGAGTGAGCGTTCATCCACTCGATGACTTGCTCGCGTTGTTCGAGCAACAGGTTGCCGACGTTCTTATACGACAGCACCGGCATGTCGATGTCGGGGTTCTTGATGACGTAGAACTTGTCGTTGAGGCTGGCTTCGAAAACGGCGGTCTGGCCGCTGGTGTAAACGATGGATCCGTTCGACGCGGTTTCTGCTTGAGCCGGTGTGATCGCGCCGAGGTCCTGCCACATCGAGGTGTCGGCGTAGTTGATGTTTTGCAGGACGAGTTGTTGGTCATCGAGTTCGGGACGAACGTTGCCTTGCCCGTCGACGGGATAATAGCGATAGGAGTGTCCGGCGATTCCGCCAGCGTTGTAACCACTTTCGACCGTGACGATGTTCCCGATCGCGACGTCAACCGCGATCTGGTCGACGGTCAGCGTTGCGAACTCGTATGGAATTTGTGTGTCGAGGTCGAGACCGAGGAACTCTGCGAATTCGTAGTCATCGTCGGCCTCGACGAACTTCCCGCCGTTGGGATCGAAGACGTATCCCGCAGGGGCCGGTTCACTCGTGCCGGCCGCTTCCGTGATTTTTTGTTGATCGAACGCGACGCTGCGAATCACCATCACGGATTTGTTGTAGATCCCGGCGGTGACGTGGGACGCGTTGGCTCCCGTTGATACGGTGACTTCGGATGTGCCGTTGCGAGATGTGTTGCCTCCGACGTTATACCCGTATGGGACGAGCGAAAGGCTGAGCACGAGTCCGTCGGTGGCGACGCGAACGGGAATGTCAATGTTCTCTTCGGCGACCAACACGACGTCCTTGAAGCCCTCGATGTTGGCTTCGTTTTCCAAGGCAACGCGGTTGACGTAGGTTGCGTTGGCGTCTGGGGTGCCGATCGCGACGGACGGGCCGAGCGAGGCGGTCGTGACGTCAACGTTGCTGCTGAGCGAGACGAGGTTCGGGATTTGGAAATTGCTGCGACCCGACATGATCTGTACCTGAGCACCACGGATCAGGCTGTCGTCGACGGTGATCGTGTTGTCGACATTGGCGTTGGCATTTGCATCCGCACCGGCAGCAACGTTGACGCCGGCCGAAAACAGATTGCTGCTGGGGAACAGTCCGACGTCGTGGGTGGTGGCGATGTTGACGTCGCCCCGTTTGTTGATCAGCGTCGCGCCCTCGACAACGACGTTGGCGTTCGTGTGTGAACTGATGTCGCTGTTGGCGTACGTGGCGCCGAAACCGGACACCGCTTCGATCTTCGTCCGATCGAACGCTTCGGCGACGACAATGGATTCGATCTCGAGCAGGCCGGGATTGTCCGACGTTCCGCCGTCGACTTGGATCAACGCACCGTCGTCGATGGTGACCAACGCTTCCACGTTGTCGCTGGAGGTTCCGATGTCGGTTTGGCTTTCCAAGACCGTCAGCGACCCGAGGCCGACCGATCCACTTTGCAGGTTGAAGCCGTTGTTGATGCCGTCTTTGTGGACGCGGTTGGTCGCGCCGATCGAGAGGTAGTCGGCATGGATCTGCGCTCCGTCGGTAATCGTGACGTCGGCGTCACCGGTGAGCAAATTGTGGGTTCCCGCACCGGCACCGGTCGCGAGACCAACCGAGTAGGCGTCTGCGGAGGAGTCCGCGTGCTGTGTGTTGCCGGACGTGATGCTGACCGGGCCGGCGACGATGACCACGTCGGTACCGACCTTGGCGAGCGTGCCCTGGTTGCTGGTGACTTTGCTGTCCGACGCCGAGGCCGACACCACACCGCCGCCAGCGGCAACGGTGGTGGCGAGCAGGTCGTCGTAGGAGGTCGCCGACAGGATCAGCCGGCCTGCCGAAATTGCCGAACCGTTGTCGATGGATGAGGTCACATCAGGCGTGGAGTCGGTGCCGCGATTGATCTCCGACAACATCACGCCGACCGCGATCGCACCAAATGCTCCACCGAGAGCGTCCGCACGTGCGTAGCTCTCTCCGTCGGCGAGAATCGAGAGTTCCTCGGACGCGACGATGATCGAATCGTCGACGATGGTTTCGACGGTCGTGTTGATGTTCGCGTTGGCTTCGTTCGCGGCGATTCCGACGAGTGACGCGGAAACGCCCGCGGTCGTGGTTCGATCGATGTGGGCATCGGAGTCGGCGCGAATGAGGACGTCGACGCCTTCGATGTGGGCCGACTCTACGCTCGCATCGATGCTGCTGTTGAGGTTGTTGGTCACGGTCGCGACGCCGATCGCGGCCCCGAGGCTGATCGCGACGGTGACGGCGGTTGCGTCCGCGTCGACGTACGCGTCTTCGTTGGCACGAACGGTGACGGTGTCATTGGACTGCACAACGATCCCATCGGCGATCTTGGCGGAGACGTCGTTGTCGATCGTGTTGGTGATGTCCATGCCACCGCCGCTGGCTGAGACGAGTCCGCCCGAGACCGAGGCGACGACGCCGGTGACTTTGTCGATCCGCATGGCTTCGGCGTCGGCCATCACCATGATGTCGCCGACCGCGATGATCTTCATGGCTTCATCGCTCGCGTTAGAATCGTCGTCATCGATCCACGCCCGGACATCCGCGTCGATGGTGTTTTCAATCAGTGTGACGGCAACGGAAACCGCACCGAGCGACACCGCGAGCGAAGCACCGACACCGGTCGCACGCAGCACGCGTGAGTCGGCGATTGCCTTGACGGTGACGTCTTCCCCCGACGTCGCGGACGTGCGGCTGAGGTAGGCGTGGGTGTCGTTGGACAGGGACGTGTCGCTGGTCGTTCCGGTGGCCGAACCGGCGAACCCGATGCCCGCCGCGATCGCGACGCCACCGGCGAAGGACAACGTGCGGACGGTTTCGGTACTCTTGGCGAGCACGTCAATGTCGTTGCCCGCCGCGACGATCGAACCGGTGATCGACGCGATCGTTTGGTGTGTGTTGGCTCCCGAGGCGGCGCCCTCGGTTCCGATCGTGTTGTCCGCAAGAGCAACCCCGATCGAACCGGCACCCGCAACACTGCCGCCACTGACGGCGGCGGCGACGGCGAACACTTTCGACTCGATGTGCGAGGTGTTCTTCGCGTCGAGCAAAATGTCCGAACGCGTGACTCCGATCAAAACCGTTTCGGCGAGATCCGGGTCCGACGACGCCAGCGATGGAGATTGGTCTTCGACGGCAAAAATCAACGCACCGTCGGCCACCGCGTACGAGTTGTCGATGGTTGTCGTGACGGTGTTGTTGATCTCGTTGGTCGCGGTCGCACCGGCACCCGACAAAGCGATGCCGACGGAACCAAACGCGAGCGAAACGGCGGCGGCGACGGATACCGATTCGATGGTCGCGTTCTCGTTCGCCGTCAACGAGATGTCGCCTTTGTATTCGTTTGCGATCGTGTGCGTGAAGAAGTAAACCGTTTCGCCGCCGATGGTTTCTTCGGTCCGATCGGTGGTGACGGTGGAATAACCGGTCGTGTACATGCCACGCTGAACGTCACGGATCGATGCGTCGATGTCGTTCTCGATCACGTTCGTCGCCAGCGATACACCGATTGCGAGTCCGATCCCGTTGGCACCGAAGGCGGCCGCGATCGCTGCGGCTCCCGCGAACGAATCGATTTGTGTGTTGTCGTCGGCGTCGAGCGAAACGCTGCGGGTGTGATACGTCGGGTAGCCCGTTGTGGAGAAGTTCGCGAGCTCCGACGCATCGGTCGTGTAGATAAACGCTCCGTCGGTGCCGCGATAGCCTTCGATCGTCGGCGCGGCGTGTTCGCCGTCAATCGTGGCTGCGACGTTGAGTGTGATCTCGTTGTAGGATCCGACACCGGCACCGGCCAAAGCAGCCGCGTTGGAACCGAACGAAGCCGCGACGGACGCGGCAAAGACGAACGATTGAATCTTCGAGCGGGCTTCCGCGTCGGCGGTGAGGTCACCGGTCGCAACGACCGCGGAGTCATGCAGGATCGCGCCGACGGCTCTGCCAACCCTCGGATCGTTGGCGTCTTGAGCGACCGGGGCGATGTCGGCCCGTTCCCATTTTTCACGGTCGTTGAAATCCAATCGCGTCAACCAATTCTCGTCGGCCGACGGATCGGGATCGCTCAGCGAGGTGCCGCCGATGTATCGATAAACATCGCCCGCGCCAGGACCCGCGGTGACTTGGATGGTTTGCCCGTTGGTGATCGTGATGTTGCGGTTGCTCAGGTCGTGGTCAACCGCGACGGCGACATCGGCTTGGCCGATAATGTTTCGGGCGAGCGACACACCGATGGCCGCGCCGACCGCGTTGGAACCACCGGCAATGGCGACGGCAGCGGAAACGACGAACGAATCGATGGCAGTGGATTGTTCGGCGTCCACGTCGACGTGACCGTTGGCGGACAGGCGGCTGTCGACGATCGTGGCGAGCGTCGTGGCGTTGATGCGGTTGGTCGCTTCGGCACCGGCACCGGCGACGGCGACTCCGGTGCTGCCGAAGCTGGCACTGATGGCGGCGGCCGCGGCGATGGCGTCGATCGAACCGGAGGAGTTCGCTCGCACGGTGACGTCGTTGACGGCAAAATCGCGGACGAGATAGTTCGCCTCGGGGCTGCTGTCGGGGTCGACGATTCCCGTGTCGACGACGCGTTCGAAGTGCGCGTCGTCAATCGTGGCGAGCGTTTGCGAGGTGATCGTGTTCTTGGCCAGTCCGACGCTGATGCTGACGGTGACCGCGTTGCTGCCCGCGACGGCGATCCCGAGCGAGGCGGCTCCCGCGAGAGCGTTGATCTCGGAAGTGTTTTCCGAAACGACCGAAACGTCTCGAGCGTAAAACTGATGATCGGTTTCATCCGTCGGCGCCGGCACGTTCTTGATGGCCGCTTCGGCGTCCGCGTTGATCGTGTTTTCAACCGAGGCACCGGCGCCGGCGAGTCCAACGGCGGTCGATGACGAACCACTGATCGCGACGCTGCCCGCGATGACGGTGGTGCTGATCCGTTGGCCGGAGACGGCGCTGACGTTGACGTCGTGTTCGATCAACGTTTTCGATCCGTCGATGATCGCGCGGGTCGAGCCGAAATCGTTCGAACTGCTGGTGTCACCGATCTGGTTGTCCGCGACCGCGGCACCGATCGCGAGCGACCCACCGCTCGAACTCGAGAACGACGCCGACGCGGCGGCCGCGATCACGGTCGAAACGATGCCGGCTTGGCTGGTCGCGATCACGTCGAGGTTACCGCTCGAGGTTTCGTCACCGTCGGCCACGTCGACGATCACGGTACTGCCGACGATCGTCGCGAGGACTTCCGTCAAAATGGTGTTGCCGGTCGAGGCACCGCCACCGGAAGCGGCGAGCCCATTTTTGCCACCGGCTGCGGCGAGCGACGCGGCGACGGCGACGGAGGTGATCGACGACTCACTGAATTTCAGCGATTCGCCTTCCTTGAAGATGATGTAGGTCTTGCCCGCGGTTTCGTCGACAAACATCCACGACGTTCCGACCAGGTTCGCGTCGTCTTCCTTCTCGCTGCCGTCGGAGGCGACGTCCTCTTGGTACTGGGCTTCTTCCTCGGTCGACTGTTGTTCGTCGCGAGCCGTCTTTTCTTCGTCGGTCAGGTCTTCGTCGTTTTCTTCCGCGACCGGTTCGAGGGTTTCGGTGCCGAGCTGCGAGAGCGTCAGGATTTGGCCGGCCGGTGCGGGGACACCAAAGATTTTTTGGTACAGAGTCGTCTTGATCGTCGCGTCGGCGGTGCGGTCGGTGTCGTATTCGTTGGCGACTGTGTCTTCGTCATCGGAATCCGCTTTGGCGGCGTCGTCGAGGTCGGCGGGAGTCAGACCGCCGGCGATGTCTTCGCCCGGCCGTCCGAGTGATTGGGCGACGACGCGGACTTCATCGTCGCTGGTCACGATGCTGCCCGCGGCGATGCGTGCGATCGTTTGTCCTTCGATTTCGTTCTCGGCGATCGACACCCCGACGGCCACGCTGACCCCGGTTCCTGAGGTGCCTGCGGCGATCGACAGGGCCGCGCCGACGGCGTACGCGCGGATGAACGATTGGTCTTCGGTGAGCACGTGAACGTGCCCCGTTTCGGTCGTGCCGACGTCGCCGTCATCCAGCCCCGCGGTCACGGTCGACGCGCCTCGGATTTCCGTGACGAGTTGCCGGTCGAGTTGGTTCATCATGCCCGCACCCGACGCGGAAACGCCAACCGCGGCGCCCTTGCTGGTCTTGGCGAGCGTTGCGGTCACGGCGGTCGAAACGGCCAACACATTGGATTTGTCGACGGCCTGCACCAAAATGTCACTGCCGGAGGTCACCACGGCGTCGTCGATGATCGCGAGCGATTCTGAGTCGATCGTGTTCCAAGAGAACGACCCGGCGATCGCGATCCCAACGCTCGCTCCGCTCTTGCGGTTGCTCTTCGAACCGGACACGCCGGCGGTGATCGCGAGGATATCGGACGCGGCATCGGCGGTGACGCTGACGTCGTCATCAGCGTGGACGTCCGCGCCAGCGATCCATGATTGGGTTTCCAAATCCAGGTCGTTGCGGGCGAATGAACCGGCGAGACCGAGAGCGAGTCCGCCGGCGCTGACGGTGGCTACCGCGCCCGAAACCGCAGAAATGCTGGTTTCGTTTTGTGAGGAAACGGTTAGTTCGCCCGCCGCATCCACGTCGCCGTTGGTGTTGATGTAAGCACGCGTGGAATCGTTGACGGAGTTCCATGCGACGTCGCCGGCCAGTCCGATGCCGCTGGTGAAAGAGTTCTTGCCTTTGGCGCCGCTGCTCTTGGGCGATTTGGCGTTGGCGTCACGGCTTTTGGTTTTGCTGACCTTGGTGCCGGCGACGCCGAGCGTCCACAGCGAACCGGATTGTTTGGCATCGACGAGGATGTCGCCTGCCGCGTCGATGTCCAGCACGCTGCCCGTCGCGGGAGGAGTGAGGTTGTCCCCTTTTTCGCCAACGATCGCGGCGGTTTCGCGGTTGATGTCTTGAACGCCGACAGAGATCCCGACCGCGGCGATGCCCGCGGTCTGCAATGCACCCACGACGGAAACATGTGAGGTCTCGTCGTCGGCAAGAACGGTGATGTTGTTGCCCGAGATGACCGCGTCGTCATTGATCTGTGCGATGGTGGTGTTGTCTTGGTCGAGCACGTTGACGCTGCCGCTGACACCGATCTTGCCTGCTTCACCACCCGCCTGAACGAGGTCATAGCTGACCATCAACTCGGCGGCCGACACGTTTACGTCGCCGTTGTCGCCTGCGTGAACCAACGCACCGTCGCCGATTGTGGCGAGCGTTTCGTTATCGATCGTTTGCAGCAACGCCGACCCACCGAGACCCGCGACGCCGGCACGGTTGCCGATCGGCGAGAGCGTGTCTTTGAGTTCGCGATCTCCCTTGGCGACTTCTTTGATGTTTTCCGCGTACGCGTAGACCGTCATGATCCCGGCGAGATTGACCAATTCGATATGGGTCGACGCGTCCACGTTGACGCTCTGATCGTTGGTCTGGTAGCCGGCCTTTTGGTTGATCAACGCACCGTCACCAATCGTTGCGCCGGAGTGGTTGTCGTAGTCGACTTTGGCGATCGACGCCGCGATAGTGTACTTGGCCGCACCTTCGACTCCGCCGGGGTTGTTTTCCGGATCGGTGCCGTTGCCGGCGACTTGGGTGGATGCCCAGACGTTGACGGTTTCACCGAGTCCCAGGTCCGGCCCCATCGACGAGTGAAACTCTTCGCGGAAATCAGTCGAGAAGAACGTTTCCGCATCGAAACCGTCTTCGATCGTCGAACGCGTCAACTCACCAAATGGCAAGGCGGCGATCGGGTCAATCCAGAACGGATCGGCTAGGATCGGATAGCTCAATTCGCTCGTGACGTCGATCGCTTGTTTCGCATCGAGCTGACTGCCGCCGCTAACCGTGGCGTCGATGGTGTTGGTGAAATCGCCGATCGAGAGCGCGAGTCCGGCGGCAAAGGTTTTGTCTTTGTCGCGAACGCGGCGTTTCTTCGGTTCGGTGTTGGGATCTTCGTCATCGCTGGCTTCGTCGCCTCCGTCGGAGATCACCGTGCCCTGCGATTTCACGCTGACGGATTGTTCCGCGGAGGCAGTTACCGCGATGTCTCCATCGGACTCGAGCACCGACGTCGCGCCGGTCGTTGCCACAACCGTGTGGGTGAATCGGTTGTACGCGACCGCGCCGGCGATCGAGAAGCTGTTGTTGATGTTGTCGACTTGGTTTGCCGCCTCGCCCGCTTCCCCGGAGAAACCATCGAGCCCGAAGTCGTCGCTCTCCGAATCGTCATCGTCAGTACGGATCGGATATTGGCGTTGGCCTCGCGTAATCAAATCACGGGCTTTGGGTTCGTCACCAATGCCCGATCCAGTTTCTACCTGATTGGATGCCGTCAATTCAGCGGCGACTTTGATTCCCGAACCCATCATGGTTTGGAAGGAATGTTCGGTGGCCGTGGAACCGGTCGCGGACAATTCGATCGGTGCCGCAGCGAACGCGCCCGCCCGCGTTTCGCTCAACCGGATCGTGCGATCGTTGATTCTTGTGACGTAATAGGTTTGCCCACTGCCGAGTCCCCGGATCGCGGACTCACCAACGGTGATTTCGCTGAGTCGTTCGAACATGTGGTTGTTGCCGCTGACGTTCGTCGGCGTGGTCAGGTCGACTTCGCCCCCACCGTCGGTCAGTTTGAACGTGTCGCCGTCAACGTCGGATACGGTGTACTGCGTTCCGGCGGTCATGCCGTCAATGTCGACGCCACCTTCGTTGAGATAGGTGATCACGTCGCCGTTGGAAAACCCGTGTCCGGGGAACGTGATCGTGTTCGTCGCCGCGTCGACGGTTGGGCCCGCGGTAGGATCAAATCGAACCAAACCGATCGTTTCACTCGGTGCGGTGATGTGCGGAGTGAACGACAATTCGATGTCGGAGTCGTTTGCGGTCAACCGGTGAGTTTGTCCAGCCGTGGCCGTCGTCAGGTTCATGAGGCTACCTGAGCCCACCGGATCGTTGCCCGTCGGGACGGCGCGGAGTCGGATCTCGTCGGCGCTAACCACGTCGACTTCGTAGGTGGTGTTATCGACGAGGCCGAATGCATTCGAACCGTCCGCGTGATAGGTGACTTGGTCCCCGGTCAGCAAACCGTGGTCGGTCAAAAAGATCGTGTCGGCGTCCGCATCGGCGTCGCCGTAGAGAACCTCAAAGGCATGAAAGTCGATCCCGAGGGTCGCGCCACCCGTGATCGTAATCGGTGTTCCGTCGGTCGTTTGCAATTGAATCGTGTTCGCGTCAACCACGTCCACCAGGTACGTTTCGTTCGGGGCCAGCGGCGCCACCGGGTCACCCCCACCGGTCCGGTAAACCACCGTGGTCCCGTCAACGAGTCCGTGATCGGGAATGTTGAATTGGTTGCCGGTGATCAAAGGGGATGTGCGAGAGCCGTCAAAACTCACCATGACGTAATCACTGGTGATTGCGGCTCCCAACGTGATCGTGCCCGGATCGTTCAGGTTGACGATGTTCGACGACGGATTGGTTTGCGTGGTCGAAAGCTGAAGCACGTCGTCGCTTAGTTTCACGACGTAGTAATCGGTTCCCTCGGACAGTCCAAACCCGGAGGTGCCCGCGGCGGTGTACTGCACCGTTTGTCCGGTTTCGAATCCGTGGTTTAGCAGCGTGATTTCGTCGTTCGCGGCATCGATGATCGTCGCTGCCGAGACGCTCGAAACCGTGTCCGACGTCATTGCGGTTGCGGCGAGATACGCCGTTCGCCCGTAAACTTGGGTGGTGACTGTGGTCGGGTCAGTGCGATAGGTGACCTGGTCGCCAGTTACCAAACCGTGATCGGCATCAAACGTAATCTGGTTGGATTGATTGTCGACCGTTGCTGCTGGTTCGAAAGTGATCGGAGTGTGCGTGAATCCGAACGCGTGCGAATCACCGACCGCGCCGGTGGTCAAATCGATCACGACGAGTGAGTCACCCTCGGCAACCGGCTCCGAGAGTTTGATCGTTTTTGCCGTCGCGTCGTACTCGGCGACGACGTACGTTTCACCGTCCGCGAGTCCACCGATCGGACGCAGTGAGTCGATCGGTTGCGTTTCCGGATCCGATCCGCCGACGAGATACTTGATCCGTTGCCCCACGGTGAACACCGTGTTGCCGACCGCGATCGTGTTGTCGGTTACGTCAACGACGCCCGTTGCGGTGGGGTCGATGATGATCGAATCGCTCTGTTGCAATGTGTGTTCGGTGCCCGCGTCGATCAATCGTGCGTCCAGGTCGATTGAGTTTTCACGCGTCAACTGGATGTGATCGTCATCGATCACCACCACGCGAACCGATTGACCCTGAGTCAACCCGTCGATCGGATTGCCGATCGTTGGCGAAGCGTCCAGGTCGTCCGCGTCCTGCGCGAGGTAGACCAGTTGCTCGCCCGTTTCGAAACCGTGGTCGGGGATTCGGATCAGCTCCGTCATCGAGCCAACGGTTTGGTCGATGTCCGATTTTTCGAACCCGACCAATGAGGTTGCTTCCCCCGCAACGATGGTTCCGTCGACCGTCGCCGTGATGTCGGCTTCATCGAGTCCCACGGCAACACCGATCCCACCACGTCCGTCGACATAGATTTCCAAACCGCTGGTGGCCGCATTGGTAACGTCGCCGGTGGCGTGAATGTTGACGTTCCCGGCGGCATTGATGGTCACGCTTTGAGCAATCGTCGCGGTGCTGGTCGTGTGCGTGTTGGAGACCGCGATTGATGCGCCGAGCGCGTCGGTGTTGGCAGGCGACGCCTTCTTTTTCTCGTCGTCTCCCAACGCTTCTTCTTCGTCATCATCCAACTCATCGGCGCCCTTGTTGATTTCCGTTGATGCGGAAACTTCGGCGATGGTGGTCGCGTCCGAGAGAATTGAAACGCTGCCGGTGTTTGCGGTAATGGCAGCCGTACCCGAAACGTTCACCAACGCCCGCGAAGTCGCTTGGCTGTACCCGGCGCTCAGGTTGTTGGCCGCTTTGAGGATTTTTCCGAGAGCCGACTTGCCCGAGGTGTCTTCGCTGTCACGAACCGCCACGGCGTCGGTGGACGCATCGACCGAGGTGGTCGAGGAGATCGTGACATCGCCGCTTGCCGTGATCTGCGTTCCGGCCAGATCGATCGACGCGCCGCTTTCACGGATCATTACCGAATACGGAATCGTCGGCAGGATGCCGTCGTTGATGAGCTCTTGAAGGGGGCCAATGATGTTATTTTGGGCCCACTCGGGAAGTTGATCGGTGAGGTTCTCGTCTGCCGCCTTCGCCGTGACGCTGACCGTCGAGGCGTCGATCGTGGCGGAACCGAACAGGATCTCGACGTTTTTTTCGCCATAGCCGATCGGGCGTTTGGTTCCGATCAGCGAACTCGTCCGTTCGCCCGAGGCGGTAAAGGCCCCGTCGGCATCAATGTTGACGTTGTCGCCGACCATGATCAAACGATCATCGAGTGCGACGGAGATCGGCAGGTTATCACCTATACTCGCCGCGACGTCGTCTCCGACACTCGTCAGGGTAACGTCGCCTGCGGTGATGGACGTGGTGGTGCTGACATCGGTCGACGTGCCCGAACCGATGCTTCCATCGCTACCGATAAAAATCGATTCACCGATGACCTCGAGATGATTCGTCGTGCCTAGATTCAGTGTGCCGTAAATGTGAACGGTGTCGTTACCGCCGAGTCCGTCGATCTTCAGATCGTCGAAGCCGCTGATCGGCTGGGATGCTTGGGCGACACCGTCGAGCGACCAATTCAGATTCCCGCCGGACGTGCTGACGACGATCTTGTTGGCGCCCGCATCGCCTTCGAGGACGAGGTCTCCTGCCAAGAGTTGTCGTTGTTCGAGCGATTCCAGCCGCGCCAGTCGGGTGTTGAGCAGGCGGTTCGTTTTGCGACGCCGTTGACCTGAACGAGACTTCCTACGCGCGTTGGTACGAGACGCACGGGTGCGGAACTGCTGTAGCAAATAGTCGATATTCATCGGCTGGGACCCAAGTCCGTTTGGGGCAATGTTTCGAACCAACAATGCGATCGCAATGTTGGGGTCATCTCAGCCGCGATCCATCGCGACTGCGTCTCGTTCGAGACGTTCATCGACTTGAGCCAAAACAGGGATTTTCGGCAAAATAAATCGATGTGTGACGTGATTAGTCAAAAGTGACACACATCGCTAGATGAGTTTCACGCAAAAACGCATTCGGGATGCGAGAAAAACTGCAGTTCAAGGGCGAGAAATTCGCGTGTGGGGAACGCTCCGGCGAACAAACACGCGATCGGGAATTGCGTGAGTTTCCAATGAATTCCAGCGAAAACACGCAGGTTGGCGTGTAACGCTAGGGCGGTTCGGGGGCACGCGTGTTTCCCGCGAGCGAGCAAATCGGTCTCTGCAAATTTCGACTGCCAAAATTGACGCGGATCGTTAATTTTCGGTGAGGGAAACACCACCCGTCAGGCCCGCGTCCGCCAAAACCATCCCGTCGCCGGAGTCCTCAACTGTCATAGACGGAGTCCTCAACTGCTATAGACGGAGTCCTCAACTGCCATAGACGGAGTCGCCAGAATTCCAACAACCGCCAAAAACGCACACCCTCTCCAGCAGTCGCGCCGTCCGCTTTCGACTCACCCAACCACACACACGGCGCCTCGCGATGTGTCATGATGTGACGCGGAACTTTTATCAAAAACGTTGCGAAGTTCGTGATTCGGTGTTTCCACAACGACCGCAATTATGCTTGGCTTCGGACGCTATATTTTGACACCGGTCCGCCATGCTTGACGGCGGGCACGTGTTTTCGCCAACCGTGTGACGTTCGAGTCGACTTCGTATTGTTGTTACCTTATTGGTCACGATCGATCCGCGACCTCGTTGTCACACGAGCGGTGAGGGCACTGCCATTTACTAACTCCGAAGAGGAGTCGAGCCCTGTTAGAGTCATTCTTTAATCTGTACTTCGACGATCCGCTGTTGAACATGGCGACCGTCCTCGTCGCGGGGATCATTGGCGGCGAGATCTTTGCGTTGATGAAAATGCCCAAGGTGACCGGATGGATCGCCACGGGGATTTTGCTGCGGCGGATGGCGTTGCCCGGGATGAACACCACCGAGGACCCGGCCTGCTTGGATCGGTTCCTCCCCTACATGCATTTTGTGTTGGGGTTCATCGCGTTCACCGTCGGTGCGACGTTGTATTTCGCGAGTCTGCGCAACACCACCAAACGGATCGGGTATCTGTTATTGGGCGAGTTGTTGTTGACGCCGGTGATCGTCGCCGTGCTGTTGTACTTTATCGGTCCGCTCGTTCCCGGCGGCGAGGTGATGACCGCCAAACCTGCGTTGGTCTTGGCGGCGATCGCGATTGCCGGAGCACCCGGGACCACCGTGTTGGTAATCCAGGAGGCACGGGCTCGCGGGATTTTGACACGCACGTTGCTCGCGGCGATCGGATTGATTGACATGATCGCGGTGGCCGTGTTCGTGTTCATTACGACGATTCTGGGCGACGCATCGGGTTGGTCGCACGCGCTGCAAAGCGTTTTGATCCAGTTCACCGTCACCCTGGCGATTGGCGGGAGTTGCGGGATTCTCGCGATCTTGTTGACGCGGACCTTGGTCAGTCCCGCGTTCTTGGGGCCGACGATGGTGGCGGCGATTCTGGGAGCCTGGGGCTTTGCCGCCGGTTTCGGAACATCCGGCGGAATTTTGGCGTGCACGTTCGCGGGCATCGTCGTGACGAACGTTCGACATGATTTGGTGCGATCCGGCGAAGCGTACCTGCAAACGATCGGCGGAGCGTTGTTCGCGCTGTTTTATACCTTTGCCGGGATGCGACTCGATTTCGGTTTGGTACCTCAGGCCGCCGCATTGGTGGCGTTGTATTTCTTTGCCCGGTTGATCGGTAAGTGTGCGAGTGCGTCGACCGCCATGTCGCTCGCCGGGGTGACGAAGAACGTCCGAGGCTACCTCGGTATCTCGTTGTTGCCCCACGGCGGTGTTGCGGTCGGTCTGATCCTGTTGATCTCCGGTGAAAACTCTGGTTTCAGCGAAGAAGTCCGGACGCTCGTCAACACGGTCGGCTTGTCGGCTTTGGCGATCAATCAACTGCTCGGGCCGAGTGCGACTCGGTTTGCGTTGGAACGCTCCGGCGAAGCTCACAAGGATCGGGCGCGTTTGTTGGACTTCCTCCAAGAGCATCGCATCACGGTCGGTTTGACCGGTGACGACCGCGAGGCAACCGTCCGCGAGTTGACATCGCAGCTCTACGCGACGTCGAAAATGGAAGTGAATCAGGAGGAGTTCATTCAACGGGTGATGGCCCGTGACGCGGAGCATTCGACGTGTCTGGGCAACGGTTTGATGATCCCGCACGCGATCTTGGAAGACGGCGAAGGCCGCGAGATTCGGGGCGTGCTCGGGATCAGTCCCGAGGGATTGAATTTCGACACGCCGGACGGACGCGTCGTGCACGCGGTGTTGTTGCTCGCGACGCCGGAGGTGGAACGCAGCCGGCATTTGCAAGTGCTTTCCGCGTTCGCAACCGCGATCACGAGAGACGCGAACTTGGTCGAGCAGCTCTACCATGCCCGCAGCCCCGCGCACGCATACGAGATTCTGCACGCGGACAAACACGCCGACATCAATTACTTCCTGGAAGACGCCGCCGACCAAGCCGGGTTGCGTCCAGGGTAACCCGACACAGCCGACTCAATTGTGAGCCGAAGTGCGTACGCACTCGGGTTTGGGGTGTGTTCGGTTTGCATGCTCTATCGGCAATCGCACCGGAGGCGTTACGGCCATTCGGCTCACCCACGTAGCTCGGTCATTCCAAGACCGAGTGCACTCTCCTTCCTTCCTTCCTTCCTTCCTTCCTTCCTTCCTTCCTTCCTTCCTTCCTTCCTTCCTTCCTTCCTTCCTTCCTTCCGGCGGGCTCGCCCCGGCGGAGGAAAACAACCCAACTAAACCTCTCAGCTACGAAACTTCTTTCGATATGCCAAAGGGGTCAGGCCAGTCACTTGTCGGAATCGCTTGGTGAAATGGCTTTGGTCGTAAAAGCCCGTTGCGGTGCTAACCTCCGACACCGAGGCTTCGGTTTCGGTCAGCATACGGCGAGCATGCTCAACCCGGCGGGCCAACAGGAACTGCGTCGGAGTCATTCGCAGCAACTCCCGGAATCGTTGGTTGAAGTGCGTTGTCGAAAGCCCTACCAACTCGGCCAACTCCTTCATCGAGACCGCTTGCGTGAAGTTGGCTTCGATGAATCGGATCGCGGGCGTTAATTCGCGAAAGCTCTGTGACTGTTCCTCGGGCGTGTCGATCGGGTACATCACCCCGGCGAGCCCGATGACCGACCCGTCGGGCCCGCGCAGCGGTGTCTTGGTCGACTTGTACCAATGCGGAGTGCCACGGATGTGGGGAACCAACCAAACCTGGTTCGCGATCGTCGTCCCCCCGTGCATCACCCGGCGGTCTTCCTGGTGATAGGCTTCGGCGAGCGTCGGGGGTTGGAAATCGGAATCGGTCCGGCCGAGGAGGTCGTCTTCGCGTTGCAGTCCAAAGACGTCGCGCAGGACCGGATGATTGACCGCGATGTACCGGTGCTCGGCATCCTTCGCGTAAAAGTACGCGTTCGGCAGAAACCGAAACAGTTCGATCACGTCGGCGGCTTGTGGCTGGCGGGCGAAGAAACCGGCCGCGAACCTCGCCGCTCGGGTGCGAGTCGCATCGTCAGAGGAGGGGCGTGAAGCGTCGTTGAAAGCAGAGGGCATCGTCAAAACATACCAAAAAAGACGCTCGCGTTTACAAGACTCCGTTGTCAGATTGTTTAGAATGAATATCGATCTTGTGCTGCCGAACGCATCGCAAGTGTCGGAAATGCGGCATTTCAGCGGCCGTTAACAACCTCCCGCGTCGCCCCTGACCAATCATTCTCCCGTCGACGCGATTTTGCCTTCCTTCAATCTGATCGTCAAAATCTATGGATTTTTATCCGCTGTGTCACCCTACGGTTAGGTGCGACCGTCACTGCCGTGATCGTGTGCCTTTGCATCCCAACTTCGGTGCGTGCGGAGGTCGATTTTAACCGCGATGTACGCCCGATTTTGTCAGACAAGTGTTTCAAGTGTCACGGTCCGGACGCGGCGAATCAGGAGTCGTCGTTCCGAGTCGACTCATTCGAAAACGCGACTTCGGATCTCGGCGGTTATTTCGGGATCGTTCCGGGCGATTTGGAGTCGAGTGAGCTGCATCTGCGGATTCATGACGAAGACGACCCGATGCCGCCGGCCGGTGACCTGAAGAAGCTGAGTCCTGAGGAAATTGAGATTCTCGACCAGTGGATTTCCGACGGTGCCCAATTCGAAGCCCACTGGGCATTCGTGCCGCTGCCTGAACAGATCGCCGTTCCCGAGGCGGGCGAAGGTTGGGCGCGGGGGCCGATCGATCGTTTTGTCGCCAACGTGGTCAAACAAAAGGGACTCAAGCACACCGAACCGACCAGCCGTGAGAAGTGGCTGCGGCGGGTGACGTTCGATTTGACGGGGTTGCC